>JAQVZQ010000088.1 GCA_028708095.1 Dysgonamonadaceae bacterium | reverse complement strand
TCTTTTGAAGGTGGGATTGAACTATTGCTACTGTTTTCAGGCGTTTCATATTTAGCTTAACGTCGCTTAAGTTCTTTATTTTCCGCCTTTAGTTCATTCACTTCCAAAATCAAAGACGTGATAATACCGTATGTATTTTCTGGGTCTAATCTCATGCAACAAAAATACAATGCGTATTGCTTAACGACAAGCATTTAAAGGAAAAGTTACCAACCACAGAAAGGCAAAATTGTTGATAACTCACAGGTTAATGAAATGACACCTTATAACAGCAAGTTGCTCTTCATAAAAAAATATTATCTTGAAAATATCAACTTCTCAGCGGCTTTAAAAAACCTAAATCAAAAACTTATCGACAATACCAATCAAAAATTTGTTGATAACCATAAATTGTGTTACTTTTGACACTGATTAGTTACAAACAAATAAACGTCTTCAAAATCACGCAGAAAATATATTTACTGTTAATTTCAACAATATTATGAATATAGCATCTATATTTAATGTTTGTTTACACAAAGTTAAGCATATATTGTTTATATTTTATTACCTTTGTTTTTAACTAAATGTAATGCATAGAACTTTTATTAATTACAACATCATTTAATTAACTATTAAAATATGTGAGGAATTGAAGTTGAAGAAAAAAATATTAGTTTAATAGTTAGCATGGGTTTATGAAGGATTTTTAATATCATCTCCTTTAAAGTTTTATGATTTTATTTAAAGTGAAAGTAACGAATGCAATCCATATTCTAAGTTTATTTACATGTATAAATACTTAAGCCTTATTAATGATGCATTTAAAATTCAGTTCTTTAATAAAGCAATTAATAGAATGATTATTGAAATACATGAGAAAATATTTTAATGGATCACTTACTTTAATATTCAAGATTATTTGTAGAAGTAAATTAAGTTCTAATTATATAATAAATTAAATGTTGTAAAATGAAAACAAATTATTTTTCAAAATTAAAGAATAACATTTTCTTATTCTTTTCAGTGGTTCTTCTTTCAGCTTTAGTCTTTAGCGCATGTAGTAGTGATGAAGACAAAAAAGTTGATCCTCCTTTTTTTGAAATTGATGGAGCCCCATCAGAACTATTGTTAGATGCGAGTGAATCAACAACAAACTACAGGGTCCAGTCAAATACTGAATGGGAGATTGTTGCCCAAAATGAAGGTGATTGGATAGTTGCTTCACCATCAAAATTAACAGGAAGTGGTTTATTGAGGATTATAGTTAAAGAAAACGAAACTTTTGAACAGCGAACGATGAATTTTATATTTAAAGTTGATGGTAAGGAAGTTTATAAGCTACTTGTGCAACAAAAAGGAATAGAACGTGTCTTAAACGTTCCAGCTTCAGACGATGGTTTATCAGTTGCTACTGAGGGTGGAAATATTCAAATTGAAGTTGAAGGTAATGTTGTTTGGAAATATAGTATTGATGTTGATAGTTGGTTATCAGAAAGCAATATTAGTGATGATAGATTAGAGCTACTAGCCACTGCTAATGAGCATTTAGATGAGCGTACGGCAATAGTTACAATTACATCTGAATCTATGCCTGATTTTTCAGCAGAGGTAGTGATAACTCAAGCGGGAGTTCCACCTGTAATAAGCGTTCCAGCTTCTGAGGATGGATTATTAGTAATTCCTGCTGGTGGTAATGTTCAAATTGAAGTCGAAGGCAATGTTGTTTGGAAATATAGTATTGATGATGATAGCTGGCTTTCAGAGGTTAGCTTAAGTAATTCGCAACTAGAGTTAAAAGCTACAGAAAATAAAGGACAAGAACGAATTGCAACTGTTACAATCACAACAGAGTCAATACCTGATTTTTCAGCAAAGGTTGTAATTACACAAGCATTGGGTGAACCTACTAGTGGTAGTGGAGATACGCCTTCATTGCCTGGAAAGTATTGGTAACTGCTTATTATCTTATAACCATTTAAAATTAAATTAAAACAATTACAAAAATGAGAAAAAATATATTTTACTTAACAACTATTGCTATAATCATGCTCTTCGGTGCATGTAGCAATGAAGCACTCTTTAATGAAAATGATAAAAAGTTTTCGAAAGAAACAGACCGTATAATTTCTATTACGGCTACTATACCTCCCACCACGCGAGTTGCCTTGGAACAGGATGAGAATTTGGATGTTTTACTTAAATGGGAAGTAGATGATCAATTACAACTTGTCTTTGTGCAAGGAGATATTAAAAATAAGGAAACAGTTACGGTGAAGAATATTTCTCCTGATGGAAAAAATGCAAATTTTGATATCGTTATACCCTCAGAAATAACTGGTAAATTTGATTTTTATGGTGTTTACGGTGGAGGTGGATTATCTGATGATAACCCCACTCTTGCCATATTGCCAACAAACACAGGTGAAGCAGGTTCGCTTGCTTCAATAGAAGAGAAAGAACATGTGATGTTTTACTTTGCTTCTAAGGATATGGAGATAACTGATTCAGAGGCGTTGGTTATATTTAAAAATTTTGGTTCTCTTTTTAGCATCAACTTGAAAAACACTAGTGCCTCAAGTATAGAAGGTTTGACAGAAGCACGACTTATAGGAGTTGGTGATGATGATAAATGGGCATATAATATTGGAGATGGAGGCGGTAGTTATGATTTAATAACAGGGGAATTTCAAAATACAGAAACCGCAGGAAATTATATCTCTTTCAAAGCAGAAAAAAACAGTTTGCCAAGCGGAGAATCCATAGACTTTTGGGGTTGGTACCCACCCTTGCCTGAAAAAGTATGGCCTGTACTCAAATTGGAATTGAGTGCAACCACAACACTTGTAAGTACTAATAGCAAACCAGCACAAATAGTTCCAACAGATGCTGGTATGAGTTATTATTTTTTAGCAGAATGGGATGGTTCAAATTTAAAGTTTGAAACGATTGATAGAGAACCTCATATTTTTGTGAAAACAACTGGAGCTGACTACAACGATGGTTCGACATGGGGAAAAGCAACCACTCTATCAAAAGCACTTGAAATAATGGAAGAGGGTGATGAGATTCATATAGCAGCTGGAACATACTTACCCACTAATATGGTTACAGGTGGTGAAAAGGACCGTGATGTAACATTTGAAATCAACAAGAATGTAACCCTTATTGGAGGTTATCCCGCAGATGCATCCGATGGAGCAGTTGCTAGTAAAGCCAATGAAACTATCTTAAGTGGAGATAAAAAATTCTATCATACTGTTACAGTTTCAGCACCCGTAGAAGAGGGTCAAAAGGTAACCCTTAAGAACCTCTCAATCAAAGATGGACTTGCAGGTCCAGCCGACGAAGGTATCGTATCTGTAAATGGTGTTAATTATAACCGCTCTATTGGAGGAGGATTATCGATAGGTACATCGGTTGTAGATGTTATCGATTGTATAATATCGGATAATGAGTCTGGACAACACGTAGGTGGAGTTTATGTGCATAATGATGCATTGGCGAAATTTATTGATACTGATATTATTGATAATAAAGCCCTTGGCAGTTCCGTTACTAATTGTGGTGGAATTTTGAATGCGGCTACTACCTACCTAATTGGTTGTAATGTTTTAGATAATGCATCAAATGGAGTTTGTGGTGGTATCTACAACTTTGATAAAGAAAATGATGGTGCAATAGGTCCTAAACTATATATTTATAATACCACAGTTGCAGGCAATTCAGCCGCAGCAGGTTGGTCTGGTGGTGGCGGTTTGTATGCTCGTGAAGGTTCACATACAGAGATTGTAAACTCTACATTCTATAACAATGAAGCTCAACATGGTGGTGGTATCCGTGTATATACAGCATCAGGTTTAAATCCTTCATCAGTTGATATCATTAGTTCTACATTTTATAAAAACAATGGAAGAGGTAATGGTGGTGCCCTTGAGACTCAACCAGGCACAACTGTTAGAGTGTATAACACTATTATGGCAGGTAATACATCACCTAATGGTGCTGATATTCTCTTGTCAGATGGTACTACTACATTTTCTTATGTGACTCTTGGAGACAAAATATTAGATAAAGATGGTAATGAGGTTGATGGCCAAACATTTGATCATACATCTATGATTAGTAGTATGGCGACAAATGGTACATGTATGATAACAGGATCATCTCCAGCAGCTACATTGGGAATGAACAGTACTTTACTGCAGAGTTTAGGAAATTCACTCATTCCTCCAGTTAATAATGATATAATTACAAAAGATCAACTAGGTGTTTCACGTTCTGGTAAAACAGTAATGGGAGCAGTAGTTCCAAATTAAATGTCTCAAATAAAAAATAATTTTATTTGAATTAAAATCAAAAAGGTGTCCAAGTTTTGGGCACCTTTTTATTTCAATGAATAACCTCGAGTCAAGCCAAGAACAACACATCAAATTAACAAAAATGTTTATTTATATTGTAACCACTTTGCCCACATAAAAAGTCTTTAATTTTCCATCCATCTTTTCGCTTAAAACTTGAATAGCTTTTTCGCCTGTACAATGCCCTGTATAGAACTTAGTGGTTGGTAATAAATTCATGAGTTCTTCTGCTATGTTGGTCAACTCTTCAGTTGTCTCAACTTCTACAAAGTCTTTACCATCAATAAGGTGAAAACCTCCATACAGGCAATGAATCTCCTTTTGCGGTACAACTGTTTGCACTGTAGCAACTATATTTAACACCCCATTGTGGGCACAACCAGTAAGCACACAGAGCTTTTCTGATGACTCTACCACAAGAATAAGTTCATGAGAAAATTCATCTAACTCCTCTCCATCCTTATTCTGTCTATACAATATAGCATTACCTTTGGGTTTAGCATAAGTATCTTTTATACGAACTATCAGCCTAAGATTACCAACTTGTATATTTGTATCCAAAAAGACAAATCTCTCACGATATTCCAATAGCTTCTCAGAAAAACCATTCATCTTTTTCACTCCATTTTTCACTGAAAAATATTCGTAATTAAAAATAGAAGCATTCACACACACTTTTGCAATTTTGTTTATTTCAAAGAATGCAATCAGTCCACCAATATGATCGTAATGTCCATGCGAAATAACTACCAAATCAATATCCTTTAAATCCACACCAAGCTTTTGCGCATTATGTATAAACAAATCAGATTGTCCAGTATCATATAATATTTTTTGATTGTCATCAGTTTCTATGTATAGCGACAAACCATGTTCTGTCTCAAAGTTTTCTGATTGGCCTCTGTTGTCTATTAAAGTAATTATTTTCATTGTGATAGGTTTTTGAATATTTATTTATAAAGGTAATGAAGTTGAATACTACCAGCAACTGTTTGAAGTTTTATTATGGAACTATTTTTAGGTTATGGTAAAAATGATTGACATATATTGACTAGCAACTGTATTATGTGATAATTAAGAAAAGATAAATTTAGAAGCAGAAAAAGATGAAAAGGACTACACTTTGATTCATTAAATAATTTTTCATGAAGCTTACATATATGAGAATAATATTTTATCTTTGTTAATAGAAGATGCAAATAATGAAATTGTGGGAGTATGTTCTTTTAAAACATAAAAATGTATATGTTCTTTCGTAAATAGTGAACTATTTGCATGTTATAGTTTAAAAGCTGAGGGCATATGACAAGAAACACACAAAATTATTTTGATTAATGTTGCAGAATAAGAGAGAATAGGGTAGTCGAAGATTCCTTTTGTACATCATATGTTTATTTACTCGGTTCTATAATTTATAAAAAAAATAAAAATGAGAAAAACTCTAAAGAATAAATTGAGTAGTATAATATTGCTATTATTGGTTACATCAAGTGTAATTGGTCAGAATGATATAACGATTGAAAACACAGAGATGCGATTGGTCATAAGTGAAACGGGATTTGCTAAAAGCCTTATCCACAAAGCAACTAATCAGGAATGTTTAGCTTTTAATGACAGCGTACCGCTATTTGCTGTAAAACAATTTGATCGCTTGATTGGTCAGGAAATGCTTATTCATCCAGCAGAACCAAAGTTTTTACCAGCTACCAAAGTTCAGAGGATAGGCGACGCATTGAAAATAAATTTCAAAAATCTTCCTCATCAGGTTACACTACGTTTGAATATTACAGATAGTTATATTGCCTTTGTTGTAGATAATGTGTTATTTAGTGGAACACAGGGATCAGATGAAGCAGACACTCATAAACAAGAGCTAAGCAGTAGAAGAATTCCTCCTTTAGATGAATTGATCTTTCTACGTCTTCCAATTCGGGAACGTGACAGGTTTGGGAAATGGCTTAATGTAATGCACGACAGCGATGTTGCAGTGAACGTTTTAGCAGTAAATGAGTATGCTATGATTGATGCCGAGGAAAGATCAGACCACCGTATTTTGCAGGCCCGAGCTGTAGATGAAATAAAAACATTGGGCGTTGGGGCAGCATTAATTACAACAGAAACTAGATATTTATTAGATAGAATTGATCAAGTAGAAAAAGATTTTAATCTGCCATTAGGTGTAAAATCTCGTCGTAGTGAGGAAGCTAAGTATTCTTATTATTGGCCATTTGATCTTACACCAGCTAATATTGAGCAACATATTAAGTATGCTAAAGCAGGAGGATTCAAGCTATTCATGATTACCGTTAATACTTTTGCAATAAATGGTCATTATACATTTTTGCCAACATATAAAAATGGCATAGCCGATTTAAAGACAATAGTTGATAAAATAAACAATGCCGGGATGAAAGCAGGGCTTCATTTATATGCAAGCAAAGCTGACAAAAGAGACCCTTATGTATCAGGTGGAGTTCCAGATCATAGATTAAACTTGAGAAAGATTTTTACATTAGCCGAACCCATAACCAAATCGTCCTCAGTTATTACGGTAGAAGAAAATCCAAGAGCATGTACTAAAGAAGACCATAGACGCATCCTTAAAATAGGCAAAGAATTGATTACTTATGAGGATTACACTACTGAACGACCTTATCAATTTACTGGTTGTGAGCGTGCACAATTACAAACAACAGCATATGCTCAAGAAGAAGGTTTTAAATTCGGTTTGTTAGATGTAGATACTTGGCACAGATGGGTGCTGTATAACCAGAAGACCAGTATACAAGAAGAAGTTGCAGATCGAATAGCTGAGATATACAATCAATGCGGCTTTCGATTTATTTATTTTGATGGAGCAGAAGATGTCAATCAACCATTATGGTATTATGTTCATCATGCTCAAAAACTCGTATATGATAAATTGAAACCAGCTCCTATATTTGCAGAAGCGGCTTTACAATCACATTTTAGTTGGCACATAGCTAGTCGCTCCAATGCTTTTGATCTACAGCATTTCTCGCCTGATCAAATAAAAGAACAAACAACATTTTATTCAATACGTAAAGCACAAATAACAGCCAATGATTTCACAGCGGTAGATTTTGGTTGGATCGCCAATCAGCCTCTAAAGTATTGGAAGAATGATTCAATAGGTATTCAGCCAGATCAGATTGAATACTCAACAAGCAAAGCTGCGGGTTGGAATACTGGTACATCATTGTGGACAAACCTTCCTTGGTCAGAATCACATGCAAGGACAAAAGATGTTTTTGAAGTTTTCAATATATGGGAAAGAGTTAGAGAGAAAAACTGGCTCACAGAAGAACAGAAAGCTGAATTGCGAAATTCCAATGTAGAACACATTCTTTTTTATAATGAAAAGAAGGAGTTTGAATTACAACCCTATTATCAAATTACAGAGTTGCCAACAAATGAGATACGTGCTTTCCATTTTCAGCGTGGCAATAAGGTGTATGTGGTATATTGGCATACTAATGGTGAGAATGAATTCTCTCTTCCTCTTAATAAAGGAAAGATTCGTCTATTCGATACTTTTGATAAAAGACCGATTAAAGTTCAAACCAAAGATGGAAAAATTATTCTTCCTGCAGGAGGACGCCGGTATTTAGAGTGTGGTAATTTATCTAAAGAGCAAATCGTTCAAGCGTTTCAAAACTTGAGTTTACTCAAAAGTAGTAACAAAGAATAAAATTTAAAAATTATAATCATGATGAAAAAACTTAGCGCTTTCGTTTTAATCATATTGATGAGTTATATCAATTTATCTGCATCAGAAAATCTGAAGGTAATCCTTTTTACCATAGATGGTTTGCATTGGGAGGCTCCTCAGAAGTTGAAAATGCCTGTTCTTAATTCACTTATCAAAGAGGGTACCTATATCCAAAAATCATATATGATTATACCGCATCATCCCACAGTGGGCGAGTATAGTAAATATAATAGTTGTTCTTTTCCAAATCCAATGTTACATCAGGGAACAATTTTTATAGACCCTCAGAATAAGATGGTACAAGAAGTAATTTCCACTAAATATCAAACAGCTTTTGTTGTAAATATAAATGCTTATCGTTCAGTAGGAAGGGGATTTACTACATCAATAATGGATGGGTTTTTATCAGATTCAGAAGTTGTAGACAATGCAATAATGTTATTAAAGAATCAGGACATACACTTCATGCGTGTACACCTTCAATCACCTGGCTCTATGGGAGAATCTGTTGCTTTGCATAGTTCGGATAAACCATATAGTAATAATATTTGGGGCGAAGGCTCACCCTATATAAGTGCAATTGAAAATGCTGACAAATATTTGGGGAGGTTTGTCAATTATTTAAAAGAATCAGGCGAATGGAACAACACCGTGTTGATTATAACATCTGATCATGGACAAAGCAACAATGGGTGGCACCCAATGTTAGATGAGGATAGCTGGATGACTCCTTTGGTGTTTACAGGAAAAGAGATCGCTCAAAATCACACCCTTCCCTATTTTGAGCATACCGATTTAGCACCTACCATTTTATGGCTTTTAGGTATGGAGAATCAGTCTGAAAATGGAGGGCGAGGTAAAGTGATTAAAAACATTAAAGCGAGGTACAAGAATTCACAATTTACACACCCCGAATATATAAAAACCATTAATCAACAGATAAAAGAGTATAGTTTGCTGCATGCAAATCTTGTAATAAAAGCAAGTAACGATAATTATCTTGCCAACATTCTCGCTTCTTTAGAGAATCAAAACTTGACGCCAGAACCATTTTATCATCAGGATAGAATAATGAATTGGGAACAATCAGGCTCTACGGATAATTTAATTAAAGCAAATGAAGTAATACTCTCTAAAATGCGTGGACTTTTGAAAGAGTAAACCACATAAGAGAGGTTTCTTTATAAAAATCCACCTTGGGTAATAACTTTGATGGAGTAGGGTGAAGTGTAGGTAGAACACTTTCATCTTCGTAATTTAATATATTACGCCAGCGCAGAAGGTACATCTCTCCCGCACGAATCCTTTCGTGTGGGTTTCTTCAGTAAAAAACAGCATGATTTACTAATAACACGGATGGATATCCGCCTTTTCCCGTTGATTTTAATCAGCGGATTACTTAATTTTGCGAAGCTTTTTTGGTTTTAACCACATTTATTGAAATTGAATATGTGGCTAAAGCCAACTCCTGATTGTTAGTCCTCTTATCCGTCGGTTAAAACCGACGGTAAGATAGAGATCCTCTTTGTTTAATTTTTTAAACAGGATGCCTTAGAGCGACAAATGCAGAGATTTTACACTTTAGCATGTTGACTGTCAGTGCTTTGTTTTTATGACTATATGAGACGAACAACTTTAGAGGGGGCACAAGTCAACCTACACCCATTACACCAATTACATATCAAATAAAATGGTGTAACCATAAATTCCTAACAAAGTCGATTTCTCTTTTACGACCTACGAGTTACAAAACAAAGTGAAAATACGGATCCCTCATTTGATACTCCTTCAAGCTTTTGTATGCATTGTTCAATTTGAATGACTCTTGGTATATCTGTATTGCAAGTGGTTCAGTTATTTTTAATTTTTCAGCGCATTGATACATCCCCATCTTAGTGCGAGAAAAAAAGCCAGCTTCAATAAACATTGGAACAACACTATAGAAGGCGATTTCTGTGGATTTATTGCCACTGTATATATTAGATATTGGATTCTTGATGGTTTGTGTATTCACAATGTCTTGTACTGCAAAGAACTTGCCAAATGTTCTCAATACCGCAAATGAGAATGAAAATGCACTGTTGAGCAACGCAATTAAAATAACATCTCTATCTGTCTTCTTTTTGATAATGTTTTTAATCTCTTCTTTGTTCGCTAACAAGAGTTCACTCAATGGACTTTGTGGTACAATTTTATTCACAACTCGCAAAGCTTTTTTTAGTCTGTTTTCTCCATTAAAATCAAGTCTTAATTGCTCAAGTATGTAGTCATTGCTATAACTGTCGTTCAGATAACTCTCCAGTGCAGCAGCTAAAGTTTCGATGGGAATACGTTGATCTATATCTATTGGTTTATTGTTCATTTTTTATTTCTATAAATGGGATGAGCACTTCGAGTATATGCGCCCCACCATGTGTTACTAATATGTCTTTGCCTGAAAAGCTCAAATCGCCACTGAAATAGATAGATCCGTTTTGTTCTGTTATCAAATCTTTTAAATCGGGATTACTCTCTACAAAATCATCCGATAACCATTGGTCGGTATATTCAATATGTCGCTGACTTCTGCTTCCAGATTTATTTGTTCCTAGCTTTTCCCGTCCTTTCAGTCCCCTCCATCCACGAGCTTGAATGTTGCCATGGTCGGTCGTTAAGAAAACGGTGAAATCTGAGTCTTGTAGTTGTTTGACAACATTGGCAATATCACTTCTTTCAATCCAGTTTTCTGTAAGCCGCAGCAAATCTTTGTAATCTGTAGAGCTATGCATCTTTTCATCCAAGTCTTTAAACACGATGGCAAATTTAGTGATATCTCTTAAATTTTCAAGATGGATAGTTTCGTGGTTGTATCTTATTTTGTGACTGCTGATGCCTTTGCTTTTCCAGTAATCTCTCCAAAGTTTTCTTTCGCTAGTGGGTTCTTGTCTATAATCTGTTTTAGGATTGTCACCTCTAAATATAGCCTGGCGCGATAGTTGAGTAATAGAAGGCAACCAAGATAATATAACATTCTCATTTTTATTGGGCGGTAATTTGCTTTTCAATAGTTCATATTGCCAATATGCCAATCCATCAACAACTATCAAGGCAATTTTTTTATTCAGATAATTAAAACTCAGATGGTCTAATATTTTTGAAACAATTTGCGGTTTCTTTACTGCACTCGAGCTTTTTGTTTGCTGATAAGCGTCTTTAATATACTCTTGGAAGATAACATTGGTTTTGTTTACACTATCAATAAACGGATCGAATAAAGGAGTGTCAATTGTTTCCAATAATCCTTTCGATATAATTCTACATATAACAGCCCAATTGACAACTTTCTCTTTGAGTTGGTTTTTCAATGTTTCATTAAAAAGGTCTATGTCAAATGGAGTGATGGTTGAAGTGGATAACCCCTTGTTTTGAATATTTTCAACTTCTTGTAAGGTCTCAGTTTTGTTTAATCGTACTAATTGTTTTTGAGCAAACAGCTTGTTCAATAGTACCAATTCAAGATTTACAATGGATGGAATATGATACCCATTGAAGTATGAGTTGAGACTAAATTCGAGTAAGTTTGACTTTTTAGTTATATCTTCTAAATAGGTGCAATTATTTTTGCATAATAAAACCAGTATAGCCCCTTCGTCTTTTAATTCAAACTGAATACGTTGATTAATTTTGCTCCCATTCACAACATCTACTCCCAAAACATGCAAAGCGTTTTTTATCTCATCTCTGTATAAAAAACCATCATTGTTTTCAATAAGAAATACATCGCAATTTGGTTGTCTCAAATCATCAACAATATGTTCAATAACTCCTTTAACCATTTATCCTAATTGTTAGTAGTTGTTTTGTGCCAGGAATTATCTTCTGCATCGATTTGAATTCTTTCAACCAATCCTCATGCG
>JAQVZQ010000416.1 GCA_028708095.1 Dysgonamonadaceae bacterium | reverse complement strand
TTGCCCACTAAGGGAAAGGTCAATCACAATATTTCCAGCATAAACATCAAATGTAGTTTGGTTAAAATGCAAGTCGTAGCAAGGGATTGTAGTATCATCAAAAGCTACCAAACCTAAAATTGATTTGTCTGGAGAAAGGTGCTTGCTGTATACATCGAGATATAAACAGTCTCTTATGAGGTAATTGATGTCAATCTCACACGGGCTATCAATAGCTGTTGCGAGGTGTTCTCGCAATAGCTCCAGAGCAATGTCATCAAAGTCAGGTTTATGCAACTTGTACATCCCATTGGTTTCCTGGTCATAGTTTAGATTCAAATCTTACTCTCCTTTCTTATCCGTCGAAGTAATGACATCAATGAACTGCTGCCACTTCTCATCGGATATATTCTGATCTCTTGCTTTTCGGAGAGCGACGCGTGCTATGTCCGTCTTACCAATATAGTCGGTCAAGTCCGGATAGCTGCCTTCGCGGATTTCACCTGCTAAGTCGTAGTAGAGGCTTAATTCATCCTCGCTTGTAATTCCGAGGACTTCGGCAAGTGTCTCAAGATACTTAACGGGCGGCCACCTATTACCTTTCTCGACATCGCTCAAATATGCTGGTGCCATATCGATGTCTGCGGCAACGCTTCTCAATGATTTGCCCAGTGACTCGCGCTTTGCCCTTACAAAAGCACCGAATGACAATTTTTCTTCTCCCATTATTACACCTCCTGTTAATGTGTTCATGTACATATTAACAGAACAGATAATGTGTTGTCAATATGTAAATGGAATATTTTACACAACTTTTTACTCTTGATATAAAAGTAAGTGATATCTTAAAAAAAGTAAGAATGTGTTTAGAAAATATTGATTATTCCTTTTAGATGTGCTATGATTTTTTGGAAGAGTTTGTCTTACACCATTGCAGAGGAGATATAACAATGGAAGTTAATTATAAAAAGTTATGGAAGTTATTAATAGATAGAGATATGAAGAAACAGGATCTGCAAAATGCGGCTAAAATCAGTGCAGTTACAATTGCCAAACTTGGGCGTAATGAAAATGTAACAACGACGATACTCGCAAAAATTTGTACTGCCCTAAATTGTAATGTCGGTGACATAATGGATATCATGGACGAGGGTATTAACAACGATACTGAAACGGAGGCAAGCCTTCATGAAGAATAAGACTATACGTTTCATAGATTTATTTGCTGGTATGGGCGGCACTCGCATCGGATTCGAACAAGCCTTCAAAGCGGCTGGATATAAGACTGAGTGTGTCCTTACATCTGAAATTAAAGAAGCAGCAGTAAAAGCCCTTAATAATAACTTTAAAGATGAAAAGGTTTTAGGGGACATTACTCAAATAGAGACAAATGATATTCCAGATTTTGATTTTTTGCTTGGTGGTTTTCCTTGTCAAGCGTTCAGCGTAGCAGGAAAACAGCGTGGATTTGCGGATACACGAGGAACATTGTTTTTCGAGATTGAGCGGATTTTGGAAGCTAAGAAACCGTACGGATTTCTATTAGAGAACGTCGAAGGTCTTGTTACACATGATAGGGTAAAACCTTCTGACAAAATTGGACGAACACTGAACACTATAATAAAATCTTTAAAAGCTCTCGGGTATAAAGTTACTTGGAAAGTCCTCGATGCACAGAATTTTGGTATCGCTCAGGTTAGAAACAGAATCTACATAGTTGGTACAAGGGAAGATGAAATCTCGCTTGAGAATTTTCCAGTTAAGAAGTCAACATTTGCTGATGTTATGGAACACGGGCTTCCTACCGTTAATGGTGAATTCTCAAGGAAACTGTTTGAAGTATATAAGCCTGAAGACCTCTACGGGAAATCTATCAAGGACAAGCGAGGCGGGGATAACAACATTCATAGTTGGGACATTGGACTAAGAGGTTCTGTAACTGATGACCAAAAACGCCTAATGAATTCCTTGCTATTAGAACGTCGAAAAAGGCGATGGGCGGATGTAATAGGGATTGATTGGATGGACGGAATGCCGCTTACGACTGAGCAGATACGGACATTCTACGATGACCCTAACTTACAAGACATGCTCGATGATCTTAAACAAAAGGGATACCTTGTGTTGGAACACCCAAAGAAGAAGGTCAAGACGAAGACTTCAACAAGGACACGTATTATTTACGAACGTATTCCCGATGAGACGAAACCGAAGGGATATAACATCGTAACAGGCAAGTTAAGTTTTGAATACAGTCGTATCCTCTGCCCAAGTTCAACAACGCCTACACTTGTAGCTATGGATATGAGCACTATCGGAGTAGTTGATAATGGTGGACTAAGAAATCTGACATTGGCTGAAGGGCTGAGACTTTTCGGATATCCGCCAAGCTATTCCTTGGAGGAATTTAATAACAATAAAAAAGGCATAAAGCAGGGGTTTGACCTGCTTGGTAATACAGTCTGTGTACCGGTTATAAAAGCAATAAGTGAGCGTTTGGCTTCAAGCCACGAGAAAATGGATGGAGGTAAGGAATGATGGCATCAAAAAAACCCAAGGCGATGACGGTTGAAGAATTCATAAAGTCAGCTACTATGTTCTACATAGATGCAGACCTCGAGAAAGAGTATGCTGACAACGTAGCTGCCAGTGTGGGTGTATTGCAGACACGGCTGTTGGGGATTGCGACCGCAGACGGTCTGAAAAAATACATCCGAGAAGACAGGGAATCTCTTGATAGAATTACCAGTTTGCTTAATATCTCTGAGGAAAAATTCAAGCGCATCATTACTATGCTTCGTATTCAAAAACGTCACACGCCAACAAGTGAATGGTCACTGACAAAGGTTCGTGAGCAAATGATTGCCACACCCTCATTTATGGACGAGGTCTGTGACTTGCTTATGAGG
>JAQVZQ010000415.1 GCA_028708095.1 Dysgonamonadaceae bacterium | reverse complement strand
AAAAATAATTGGACAAATTCACAAATCAATATTGAACTGTTTCCAACTTCATGATATAATAATCTAAAGTTATGCATACCTCCAATACAACAGGAATCCATAGAAAGCGAGGTGCGTATATGAACCCGGTTTTGAAATATCGTGGAGGAAAATCGAGGGAAATCCCCCGCTTTCATCAGTATATACCTGATGACTTTAACCGTTATATTGAGCCTTTTTTTGGCGGCGGTGCTGTGTTTTTTTATCTTGAACCTGATATTGCGATTATAAATGATGTAAACGAACGACTTGTTACTTTTTATCAGCAGTTGAGAAATAATTACCCTGAAATGCGGTTACAACTTGACGAATTGCAACGGCAGTATGAAGCTAATCAAACTGAATTTAAGCGTTTGAAAGCTTTATCACCAGACGTGCGAGTGCCGAATGCAAACGAAGAATTATATTATCGGATGCGTAAATTATTCAATCACCCTGATGATACATTTTTAGATGGTGTACTGTACTTTTTCATCAATAAAACTGCTTTTTCTGGTATGATTCGTTACAACAACAGCGGAGAGTACAATGTTCCGTTTGGACGCTATCCAAATCTAAATACACGACTGGTTACGCCGCAGCATAGTGAATTATTACAACGGGCAGAGATTTTTAATGTTGATTATAATCAAATATTTAACATGGCGCAAGAGGATGATTTCATGTTCCTTGACCCGCCGTATGATTGTGTGTTCAATGATTATGGAAATATTGACATGATGAATGGCTTTGATGAAGCCGAGCATAGACGGTTAGCCGCAGACTTTAGAAATCTTCCATGCCGTGCTCTAATGGTTATTGGAAAGACACCTTTAACAGAAGAACTTTATGGTGAATATATTTTTGATGAGTATTACAAGAATTACTCTGTTAATATTAGAAATCGTTTTAACAACGATAAAATGCACATTGTTGTTAAGAATTACTAAGGCGGTGATAGAATGGCAAGGATTGATAACAAATTATTGTTTTTCACAACATCACCACGAACTCCTGCAAAAATGATTCCAGAAATACAACTTCTACACGAAAAGTTTGCAGGAAAGTCATGGAATAACACAATACAAGAACAGTTTATTGAGGAATTAGCTGCAAGCAGCTTCTTTGAGGGAAAAGGTTCACCCTCTGATAAAGCATTTAGTGCGCGTGATAGAATAAATCGTGCGCCAAAGTCTTTGGGATTTATTGACTTGAAGCCCCATATTGAATTGACTGAAGCGGGGCAAGCCCTTGTTTATGGAAAACGCCCACAAGAGATATTTTTGCGTCAACTTTTGAAATTTCAACTACCGTCACCATACCATACAGAAAACTCAAAAATTGAGGGGACATTTTTTGTTCGCCCTTATCTGGAAATATTGCGACTGGTTCGAGAACTTGAATATATTACTTTTGATGAATTTAAGATTTTCGCTGTCCAAATAACAGATTATCATAAGTTTGATATGGTCAAGTCCGCCATTCTCTCATTTAGGCAAGATAAGCAGAGAAACAAAGGACAATATAAACGGTTTGTCAATGGCGTATGGGAACAAGAAATTTTGAAAATACATAGTGACCGAATTGCCGAGGGCAAAACGAAAACAAGAGAAACAAAAGATGCAAGCTTGAAAAAGTTTATTGCAACGCAGAAAAGCAATATGCGCGACTATGCCGATGCCTGTTTCCGGTATTTGAGGTATACAGAGTTAATTTCCATTTCACACAAAAGTCGCTCCATTTCTATGTTTGCGGACAAAATCATTGAAGTTGACTATATCTTAAAAAATGTTCAGCGTGACCCAGTGTTCATTAATGACACCGAAGCATATAAAGCACATTTGTTTTCGGCAACTACTCCGACACTTTATACTGATAACAAAGATAACATTATTGACGTTCTCATGCGCATTGGTTCCTTTACAAAGCGCGAACTATCGAGTAGAGCACTTGAAGAATTAAAAGACTTGCGTGATAAAGTTGTAAAAGAGCACAAGGATGCTGTTATTCATGAACAAGTTGCGGAAATAAAATCCTATGCTCTTTACTCTGAAATAATTGATACTTTCAATGAAATTGTATCTGATGAATACTATGATGCTCCGCTGATGTTTGAATACAACACATGGCGTGCAATGACCATGCTTGACGGTGGCAATATCAAAGGGAACTTTAACTTTGATGATGCAGGACAACCCCTATCGACTGCCGCCGGAAATATGCCTGACATAGAATGTGATTATGAAGATTTTTCTCTGTCAGTAGAAGTCACAATGCAAGCTGGGCAACGTCAATATGAATCAGAGGGCGAACCCGTAGCCCGACATTACGGACAGCTAAAGAAGCGTACAGGAAAAGAAACTTATTGTCTTTTCATTGCACCATCAATAAACGCTGCAACTTTGGCACACTTTTATGGTTTGAATCATTTACCGATTGCTCTATATGGCGGAAAATCAAAAATTATTCCGTTGGAAATAGACCAATTTATGCGACTTGTCGAGAATTCGTATAACTATAAAACTCATCCCATTCCGAAAGACATTCGCCGTTTTCTCGACAATGTTATCAAGATTTGCGAAAAATCAACTGACGAAAATCAATGGCGATATGGAATACAATCATGTGTTGATTTGTGGTTAGCCTCTTAATGCGAAAAATTAACTTATAACCGTGATTAAATCAATAAATAAATACAGACGCTTATCGTGTAATATTGGTAAGCGTTTTTTTGTATTTCAAATGTATGAACATCGCGCACAGTATTTCGTCCTATTATATCCCCATATTCTCCACAAATGCCTTGCGAAAGTATTCATATTCGTTTAAATTCAAATTTTCGCACCTTTTTGAAATATCGCACAGCAAGT
>JAQVZQ010000414.1 GCA_028708095.1 Dysgonamonadaceae bacterium | reverse complement strand
GTATCAAAAGACAGTTTAACAGAATTGGCAAAGAGAATGCCTGTTCTTAGTGAGGAAATGAAAAGTTTATATGTTGGTGGTGTAGTTTACTTTGATGAAAATGGGAATAGACTTGGAAAGGTTGGTGCATCTGATTCAATTCGAGTGACAACATTAGAAGATTATGAAATCGCATATCAGCTCCCGTTAAATGATAGTAGTTGTGAAGAAATGGGAAGCCCCCTTTCTTCTATTTCAAGTGAAGGAAAACAGAAAATTTATAGCTATTATGTTAATTCTTATGCACCAAATGCTAGTAGTTTTGAATTTGGAGAAATTTCCGACATAGCACAATGCGATACAAATGGAAAGTTGACATTAAATCCATTTGCTTCTGGTGTTGGAAACGAAAATAGCCTAATTAGCACATTACAACACGAAGACTACCACCTTAGAACGATAAGTGACTGGCAAAGTAGTGGAGATAATAGCGAATCTGGAATAATAAGTGATTATACAAGAAAAAAAGAGAATGAGCTTGCCGCATTAATGTATCAAATTAATCAACAAGAATTCAAAGATTCCAGTTCAAATTATAAATCTCAAATAGCAGAATCAATATATCAAACTTGGAGTAATTTAGGAATGTACGATAAAACGAGAGAAGATGCAATGGCACTTTGCAATGTAAATTACACAATACCAGAATAAAAATTATGAAACAAATGTTTTTATATTCGCTTTGCTTTATTATGTTTTTTGCTGGAACAGCCAAACAAAAGCCTATTCAGATAGTAGAAGGTGGAAAACTATCTTATGGTTTGTATGACACTTTGAACTATCAAGGAGAGAAAATACTTTTGATGAATAGCCCTCTTCAATTTACAGGTCATGAGTATCAATTGGTTACTTTGAATGAATTGCCTGATGATACTGGTTCTCCGAGAGTTATAATAAGCTATGTTACAGAAGGCGGAAAGTTATTTATCAGCAAAGTTTCAGTAAGAGGATGTGTAATTTCTAATGACACTATGAAAACTCGTTTAGAAAGATTAACAGGGAGTAAAATGACAAAAGATGGTTTATTCCCTATTAATGTGTCGGGTGTTTACATTGGCAGATCCAATGCAGAGCGCTTTCCCTCTAATTACGAAAAACCTTATCTGATCCCGGGTACCGGAACGGTGTACAAGATTGAATTAGATAGAGGGAAAATAGTAAAGATGGAAGACATTACCAATACAGAAAAAAACGAGAAAGAACAATTGAAAAAACATTTTCAAAGTCTTGAAAAGGGACAATGATTGTGGGTCTGGAATTACTAACATAGCAGAGACGCAGAGTTAAGCATAAAACATATTTTGTGTAATATAAAAAAACACATTATGGCAAAGTATTCAAAAAAAATGCAGTCAAACAAAGTTTAGAATGCAAGAATATTTCTGAGCTAGCGCATGAACTGAGCATTGCCCCCTTTCTTTAATATCGTTGGAGAAAAGAGTTCCATCAGAAGGGGGCATTTATTCGGAAAATGATGTTCAATCTTTAAGTGGAAATGATCAGAGAATTTTCGAGTTGGAAAATGTCTTAAATATGTTGAAAATGTCCGATAGATATTAAATAAACCATATATGTTATCCTCAAGAAAGATTGATGATTTTTATACATTAAGAAGTTCAACTAAAAAATGTACGATTGGGATGATGTAACAGGTGTTGAAAGCTACTCGTAGCATTATTACCACTAGCTTTAATATTCAGAGTGTAAATGAAAACGAAATAGTTTGGAGTTGGAAAAGATTAGAAATGAATATTTATAGCTAAGGGATATAATGAGAGCCCACGATTGGTGAAAGATTTGCTGGTTTCAGATATTGATTTACCTAGAACAACAGTGATACGTCACATGAAAGTAATGGGCTTGAGCAGTAAACTTTCGAAGCGATTCAAGAGATGATAGATGCCTCTCTTATATATAAAAGTGTCAAATCTGTTGAATCGTGAATATAATCAATATAAACTCGTGAAAGACTACGTCTCTGATTTGACACTTATCTATATGACAATGAATTTTCTTTATCTGACATGTTTGTTGAATCTTCTCGATCGTAAAAAGATAATATGATTCATAAGTAATAGATTAAATGTATTTCATAATGTAATCCTGGTAAATAGCATGGTCTATAAGAATAGATATTTTACAAAAGGAAATTTTTTTATTCTGACCAGAGCATCCAATATGCCTACCAATAGACTGTCAATCTGTTGATATCCTTGAAACTGAAGCAAAGTCTGAATGGTAAAGGAAATTGTTGGAATAATGCAGTGATTATAATTTTAAAAACTATCAAATCTGAATTGTGCTATAGAACTAAACTCTAAAATTAGAGAGCAGACGCGTTTTGATATATTAAATTCTAACATAATCATAAAACTAGATTCTTAGCATTAGTAAACTTAATTATAGAGTACTTTTGGTAAAGAATAAGGTTAGAATTAATCTATTAAAAAAGTCATTTTTTTTTGTATCAAATAAGTTTTCAATTCTATACTCTAATTCTATTTTTACTTAATAGAAAGATGTTATTGGATTTTTTTTTATTTCAATAATAAATTACCCAAATATTTTTCGTTAATGAAAAAAAAGATGTAAAACAAACGAATAAATTTATTCAAAGAAAATATAAGAATAATTCTTTTTAAATACTTAGTAACGCAAATTGTATGAAAATAGTTTTTCTTTCCACTCTTGATCCTTTTAATAGTAACGTTTGGTCGGGAACATTGAAGTATATTCAACAAAAGTTGTCCGAAACAAATGAATTAATATGGGTTGGTGGAAGTATTTTGGAACAAGCAAAAGCTTTTTCAATATTCAATAGATTGAAAAATAAAAATTTAGAGTTTTATACG
>JAQVZQ010000413.1 GCA_028708095.1 Dysgonamonadaceae bacterium | reverse complement strand
GGAAGTATGACACGTCTGAAATCAGGATTATTGGCGATTCAACGCTGGTATTCGGCGGGTATAGTTACACGAAAAAATAATCAATTAAGATGGAACGAGCCTGCAATAGCTGCCAATGCCATAACGCTTGTCCGGAGTGCCTTTCTATGTCGGAAGATCAAAAGGATGAACTCTCCTGTCAGAAGTACCAGCCAATGCCGATCGAGGAGTATGTCATGCACAGGAAAGAAAAGTATAGCAACTACGTGATTGACACGGGTGGGGTGGAAAGGTACTTCAAAGAATAATAAATGATAAATATGACAAGATATAACAAATTGTTATTCATTAAATTAATTTTCTGTATCACAATTATTTTTGCATAAGAAATATATTATGTTAATTTTGACATTAATTGAGTTACGTACCGCTAATTATCATAATCATGAAAAATCAAGTATACTCAGAAATCGAACAAGAATATTTTAATTTCATGAAAAATTATAATCAACAGAATGAATCAAACATAGAATGGCTTATGAAAGATGGAATGTTTGTTCAATATTCTGCGTATGAATGTAATTATTCATGTACTTCAGGCACTTCTCAATTTGTAAAAGCATTATAATTATGCCGAGTTGGAGTACATTATTAAATGAAGCTAATAATTTAGGTAATCCACAGAAGGCCGTAGAATGTATTGTTGGTAAGAAAAAGTATTTCATACAAAAGTTATCCGAAAGAACTGGGAGAAATACTATTGTATATTTTTCTGCATTTCTACATAAAGATTTTTCAAAAGATGTTTCCATAAATGATAAAGATATTAATGCATTTATGGAAAATGTTCATGGGTTAGACAAAACTAAAGGCCTTGATTTATTATTGCATACTCCTGGAGGAGATATTGCTGCTACGGAACAAATTATCAAATATCTTCGTTCAATATTTGACGGTGATATTCGTGCAATAATCCCTCAAATGGCAATGTCTGCTGGTGCCATGGTAGCTGTCTCATGTAAATCCATTATGATGGGGAAGCAGTCTTGTCTTGGTCCTTTTGATCCACAGCTTAACGGCGTACCTTGTCAATCAGTAATAAGAGAGTTTTACAAAGCTGTCGAGGATGTTACAAAAAATCCTGCTTGTATGGGGTTATGGCAATCTATTCTCGGAAAATTAACTCCAACATTTCTTACACAATGTAAACAAGCTGACGAACTTTCTGAAGAATTAACAGAAATTATTTTATCAAAATCCACTCTTTCTTCAGATGCAAAAAATAATGTTAAAACAGTTTTCGGAAAAAATTCTGACAGCAAGACACATAGCAGACATATAAGTAGAGATAGATGTATAGATACAGGCCTAGTTATTGAGAAATTAGAAGACGATCAAGAAATACAAGACCTTGTATTGAGTATTCATCATTGCTGTATGATCCTTAGCGAAAAATCGAATGTGGTCAAGAGTGTGGAAAATAATATCGGTGGAGCTTATATATGTCAGATGCCTATGCAAAAACCACCACAATAATTATTTGATATTAAATATTTAGTTTTTACTTATAAATACTAGAACTGTCTTCTTAATTCCCCGGACCAGGTGTGCCTAATCCGGGGAGTTTTATTTACTAATTCTGGATTAATGACATTCATGGTGTTTTTTTACATTGTGATTAATAATGTTCATTATTTTATAAATACCAACCACAGCAAAACCCCATGCAAAAGGCAGCCATAATGGTAGTCGAAACAATGTATCATTATAATGCCAAGCCCCTTCTATGACCGCTAAAAATTCACAAAATGGTCCAATAAGAAAAGATAAAAGAAAAAGTATTTTTTTTCTTTTATCGAAATAAAAGAAAAACAGAACAACAAAAATCATCGCCAATATAATAAGCAATAGTATCTCTTCCCGAAATAATGCGAGTATTACAAGAGCCTCAATAATAATTAATTCAATGTCAAAAATGTTGTTGACTATTTCTTCCCTTTTATCCATTTTGAAATTACAATTGCTATTACAAATACAATAAACAAATACCCGATTATAAGTTGAGTAGATGAAACAATGTAAGCTAAAGTATTTGTAGGTGTGATATTTGGACTATATAAGGTAAAAACAGATAGGCTGTAGAAAAAGAAATCGATATTTTTAAGTAATAAACCATTGTTTTTAATAAATGCTCCTTCTGCAGCAAAGGATTTGTTAATGAACCAATAGAGTGAAGCAAAATAAAAGATTTGATAACCGGCTGTTATAATCAGTCGATATATTCTCTCTCTATCAATAATGTCTAATTTTTTGCGATAGTTTCTCTTCTCAAATTTCTTAAGAACCTTATGTATAAGAGTTTCGGACGATTGCGTTATGGTAAAAACAATAAGAAGAGATAAAAATGCCATACTTGACAATATATATATCCCAATAATGTTCCAGATAAGCTTGTCAATTGTGAATAATAGGATTATACTTATTAAAGTTAGGAATATAAATAATAGTGAAACCCAGTAACTATTTATAACCCAACTGTCTTTCTTCGTTATTATAGATACGACCTTCTCAATGGATAATATAAACAGTAAACATGGGAAGGTTAAAACCACAACCGTACCTTTTATTATAGTATTCAGCCACTTCATAACCTCTGTTTATCGGGTTTAATAAAATGATTGTTAGTCTATGAGGCGCTAATTATTCTTGGAAACGTCAGATGGAGCGTTTATAGGAACCTGAATTGGAACTTATTCAAAAGTAGAGAATTATTCCTTTCGTTATACTTGTGACTTTGAGTTTTACCCGTTTATCCTTTTGATTCTTATTTTTTTACCTCTTATACCTGTAATTGATACATATTTTGTAAATTTGCCCTGTCTCACCGGGGAAATAAACTGATATGGAGGAAACAACACA
>JAQVZQ010000412.1 GCA_028708095.1 Dysgonamonadaceae bacterium | reverse complement strand
TCGTATATATGGATGTCGGTGGTGGTAGTACTGAGATTTCTCTTATCCATGATCGGGCACTTATAGATAGTTGTTCGTTTAATATCGGTACCTTGCGTTTGCTTGGAGGAAAGGTAACAAGAGATATAAAGCTAAGATTTGAAAACGAGATGAAAAGTTTTGCATCGAAGTTTTCTGATATCTGTATCCTTGGCTCTGGAGGTAATATTAATAAATTATATAAGTTGATTAAACCTAAGAATGACCATTATGAACTACCTGTATCAGATCTGAAGCAAATGTATGATGTCTTAAAGCCAATGAGTATTGAGGAACGCATTCGCACTTTTCATTTGAAAGATGATCGCGCGGATGTCATTGTACCAGCCGCTGAAATTTTTTTGAAGGCTAGTGAATGTTTACATAGCAAGTCCATTCTAGTGCCAAATATCTCTTTAGCTGATTCAATTATTGATGGATTGTATCGAAATGATTTAGGAAGCGAACTCAAATAAAAGGTGATTGGGGAATTTTCCTCTTGATTTTTGGGTAGTAAGAATTTTATTAGAGGGAATGTGCTTGCTGGGATTCTTTTTATACGTTTTGCTGAATTCGTGCTTTGTGCCTTTATCATAATATACTTATTGTTACGATTTCCTAAAACATTGCAATTTTAGTTTTTGTAAGACAAGTTCTGAGAAAAATTGTTTAACTTTGGAAACGGTCAATTGAATTTGCAGTGATTAACACGAATTTTAACTCAAAAATACAAAATATGAGAAAGAGCACGTCTGTTTTAATGCTATTATTAGTTATTGTCCTTACAATGACAAGTTGTTCAAATAATCCCTTGAAATCACAAACAAAAAGTATTAGTTCACAATTGCCACTAAAGTTTGCCGATTGGGCATCTGTGACGGATGCTGATTATGATGGTGCTGATAATAGGGTTAATTTAGTTGTGGATATAAAAGATAATGGAAGGATAAATGAGGAACTGATTAATCAGGAGAAAGAGGATTTAGCAACAGGAATGACTTTGTTCTTTTTTGGCAATAAGGGGAGTTTGCAATCCATGGCTCAATCCTTAGTTGATAATAAAGGCGCTCTTTCTTTTACATTTCGTAATAACCGATCAAAAAAGATCGTAAAGGTTGTTGCTCCGATGGAGAAGGTTGAACAACTTCTGGGTGGGAAGGTTTCTCCTTTAGAAGAATTGAAAGGGAAAGTAGCAATTGGTAATCTGACCGCACCAAATGATTTTGATGAGTTGAATAAGTTAGGGCAGATGAAAGTTACCAGGGATAACCTGGAAGTAGTCTTACTTGTTAATCCTAAAGCTTTCCGGGCTGATTTGGATCTGAAAACTTTAAAGAGCTATATTCTTCAGAATGTATTTGTGGATATAGATTTAAAGCAATTTACCACTTTGGCGGCTAATGCTGGAATTGGAGTCGTTTTTGATTATTCGAATGCAAGAACAGGGAAAAAATTGACTGTTAATTTTACGAAAGATGAACTTCTAAAGAACTGATCGTGAATAGTTGTTTTTCAGGATTGGTAAAATAGTTGATGGCAAATTTCTAAATTATGAAAACTGAATTTGAGAAAATGCGGAGTGAGGAATTCTATGATTTTACTGATCCTGAAATTCTTTCTAGTTTAAACCATAGTAAAAGCGTTTGCCAAAAGTTGAATCAAATGACTCTTTGCTCTCCAGGCTACAGAGATGTCCTTCAAGAAATAATCCCGGATATTCCTGATAACTCTAAAGTTTGTCCTCCTTTTCATTGTGATCATGGGAATGGTATTAAAGTAGGGCATAATGTATTTATCAATTATAATTGTTGTTTCCTTGATGGCGCATTTATTTATTTGGGGGAAAATGTAAGGATAGGCCCTATGTGCCAGCTCTATACCGTTTCGCATCCTATCGATCCGATATTACGTAGAGGTACTGTTGAGGTAGGTCATCCTATTTCAATTGGAGCAGATACATGGCTTGGTGGTGGCGTTATTGTTTGCCCTGGGGTCAAAATTGGTAGAAGATGTATTGTCGGAGCAGGATCTGTAGTTGTACATGATGTCCCTGATGATTGCATGGTGGCAGGTAACCCTGCTATTATAAAGAAGCGACTGAATGAGCGATAATTAGAGAATGCGAGCTTTGGAAGATATAGGATCTTGTCGGAAAAGTCAACTTTGATGTTTCTTTCTATTAACCTTATTATTACCTTGTTCTTTTTTTAGGCCAAGAACGTTTTTAAAATCTGTTTTTTTTAAAGAGTCTATTGATTATTTAAAAAAGAATAAAATTATTCTTTAATTGGAAGATATATTGATTTTCTGTATTATCTTTGAGTTTGGAGAATAAGAGTGTTCTTCCTGCTTTATTAGAGTCGATTTTAAACAATAAAGTTGTTTGATCTTCTGATAGAGTGAAAAGCATGAAACTTAATATCATCTTAAAGCTCAATGTGAGCAACTGAAATTCAATATTTCAAAGACTTTTAAAGATTTCTTATTATGAAAAACAAGAAGAATGAAATGATTGAACAGATTTTTGTAGACTACACGTGTAGAAATACAAAGAAAGATGATTCTGGAAATAACGAAAGGGAGAATCATAAGATCAGTGCAGATATCTGGTATGGATGATTGAACTGTTTCAGTCAGTTTATCGTCCTATCGATTACAAAAATCACACGTTTGATCTGTTTTAAACAGATGATGCCAATCAGTTTGGCTATCTGATGTTGATTAGGTGGAATATCTATTTTATAGAAAGGGGGTAACCTTTATAAAAGGGCTACTCTCTTTTTTTTGAGTCTTTATCCTATACTTAATGATATTGAATGATCTCTTAGTATAAGGTATCGAGTTCTTTTATGAATGCAAGTGTATTTTTGCGTTCCTTTACGGAAGAATATTT
>JAQVZQ010000087.1 GCA_028708095.1 Dysgonamonadaceae bacterium | reverse complement strand
TTAAAGGCTTAAAGGTAACAACTTTAGCTGAAACACGCAAGCTTTTACCCTAAAGATTCAAACATATTTACAGACATTAACTATATGATACTCTGATGGTTGTGGGTTTTCTTGCAGGCACTATATATATGTTTATAATATGACTTTGGTTTTATTTGAATTGTTGCATTGTTAGTAGAATTGCTAATAACACTGGTTGGCGCTGATATCCATCTGTGCCATTGATGGTAAAAGCAAAAGGAACAGACAAAATGTCTGCGCCAACGGATGAATGCCTTCACCAACTGACGAAATAGTTCAAAACTGACCATGTTTTCGCTAAATCGTTATGAAAAGCTCCTAATTCAACATGTTCGTACTTTCTATGTTTCAGATAGTACTTCCATTAACAATTTCTTACTTTCTCAAGATGAAATAGTACTTCTAGGAACAACTTCATGCTTTCTACTGAGTAGAAAGTACTTCCCAGAACAATTTCATGCTTTCTACTGAGTATAAAGTCCTTCTACTAACAAGTTTTGGCTTTCTACCGAGTAGAAAGTCTTTCCCTTAACAATTTCTGGCTTTCTACTGGTGAGAAAGTACGTCTCTTGACAAGGTTTATCTCTTTGACTATGATAACTTGGGCTCAATGCATATTCGGTTATCTAACAAGAATTGATGTTTAGTGCATAATTCGATTGTCTGATCTGTTGATTAAGTGATTACGCTTGCTGGTGCGGATATTCACCCATGCCATTAATGCCAACAAAGAAAAAAGGCACAGACAAATGTCTGCGCCTGCGGGTTGTACTTTAAATTGATTTTTACAATCCTAACAATAGCTTCCCTTCTTGTTTTCCACCATGCAGCATTGAGCTTGGATTTTCAATCATCTTTTTTACATCAACCAAGAAACCAACCGCATCTTTTCCATCAATAATGCGGTGATCGTAACTCAGGGCAATATACATCATAGGGCGTATTTCCACTTGTCCATTAATTGCCATGGGGCGATCGACAATATTGTGCATGCCGATGATTGCCGATTGTGGAGGATTGATAAGTGGGGTGGACATCATAGAGCCAAACACGCCACCATTGGTTAGAGTGAAGGTACCACCTGTCATTTCATCCATGTTTATCATGCCTGACATAGCTTTGTCGGCGAGTCGTTTGAGTTCTGACTCGGTGTCAGCTAAACTCAAACTGTCAACATTGCGAATTACAGGCACCATCAATCCTTTGGGTGATTGAACTGCCACTGAAATATCGACATATGATGGATGCAGAATCTCTTCGCCTTCTATTTGACTGTTTACTTTTGGGTGCAGTTTAAGGGCTAAGGCACATGCTTTCAAGAAAAAGGAAATGAGACCAATTTTGTATCCATACTTCTTCACAAACTCAGGTTGATATTGTTTCCTGAGATTCATTAGATTTTGCATATCCACTTCGTTGAAAGTGGTGAGCATGGCAGTTTCGTTTTTCACTTGCACCAGTCGTTTGCTGAGGTGTTTGCGTAGCTGGCTCATCTTTTCTCGTTCAATAGTGCGCTCGATGGATGATGAGGAGAGAGAGAATTGACTGTCGGTACTTTCAGCAGGTAGATTCAATACAGCGTTCACATCATCTGACGATATTCTTTTCAATCCCTTGATGATGTCTTCAACCCTGATGTTTTCAACATCCATCATTTTGCGTGCAAGGGGTGTCGTCTTTACGTTTGATAAATCTGTAGACGATTCAGAAGTGGCCTCATCTTCAGCAGTTGTCCCTTTTTGAGTTGAATCACTTTCAGCAACTGAAACCGATTCCTTTTTTGTCTCTTCTGATTCTACAGTCTCTACTTTTTCGGCATTATCATCTTCAGTTTCGTTGGTCTCCTCATCGGGCACTTCTACAGATGTATCAATGCGACAAGCCACAGAGTTAACTTTCACAGTTTCGCCCTCCTTTATCAGTATTTCTATCTTCCCTGATTCGGGGGCTATTAATGACAAGGTGGCTTTGTCTGATTCAATCATTGCCAGCTCTTGGTTTCTGTGTACCAAGTCGCCCGATGCAACTAGCCATGTTGCCAATTCTACTTCGTTGATTGATTCACCAGGTGTAGGTATTTTTACTTCTATCATCATATCGTTTTTTTACGTAAACTAAAGAATTTGTCTCTTGTTGTTTTTATTATTTGAGAACAGTGTTAGATTGAAAATCGCTGGTTATTTGTGAAATAATAATGCTGTTTTAATATTGCTTCACGGCTTTTGCCTTCTACACAATCTAAGTTGCAATAGGGTAGTTTTTTGTTGCAGTGGCAAGCTTTGAAAACCTTGTCAATAATTTCGTTCTGACCAACTGTGTGCAACTTTGCCAACCCTGTTGCAGGGCTTGCACTTGCCAATCGGGCTACTGGTAAAATGTTGTACTCACTCATTTTGTTGCGAATGTAAGTCCATGCGCCCATATTTTCTGGTTCTTCTTGCACCCAAAGTGTAAGCAAGGTTGAAGAATATTTTTTGACGATAGCTGCAACCTTTTCTTCGGGGAATGGGTACAACTGTTCGATACGCACCAAGGCGACATCAGTTGCCTCAAGTTCTAGTTTACGTTCCAATAAATCGTAATAGATTTTGCCAGAACAAAATACCAATCGAGTTACAGAATCCACTTTTACATCATTGTCATCAATTACTTCTTGGAAGGAGCCTTCAACAAGATCGCTTATTGATGAAATGCATTTGGGATGGCGCAGCAAACTCTTTGGTGTGAAAACCACCATTGGGAGACGTGTTTTGCGCATCATTTGCATTCTGAGTGCATGAAATAGATTAGCAGGTGTGGTGAAATTCATTACTTGCATGTTGTTGCGTGCCGTCATGGTCAGAAATCTTTCGATACGTCCACTTGAGTGTTCTGGGCCTTGACCCTCGTAGCCATGAGGTAAATATAGTACCAGTCCGTTTAATATGCCCCATTTCTCTTCGGCTGAACTAATGTATTGGTCAATTATAACTTGTGCCACATTGTGGAAGTCACCAAATTGTGCTTCCCAAATAGTGAGACCATTGGGTGCTCCTAATGCAAATCCATATTCAAAACCCAATACTCCGTATTCCGAAAGTGGTGAGTTGTAAGCTGTGAAAGGTGCTTCAAAATTAGCCGAGTCACGCAATGGCATATATCTTTCGCGCACATCTTCTTGCGTAAAACTGGCATGGCGATGGGCAAATGTGCCACGCTCGGTGTCTTGTCCACTTAGCCTTACAGGATATCCATCATTGATTAATGTGGCATAGCCCAACAATTCGCCAATAGCCCAATCAATTTTATCACTATCGTACATCTTTTGACGGTCGTCAATTATTTTATGCACTTTTGAGAAGAACAGTTTGTCCTCAGGCACCTGATTCATTTGCGACCACAATTTGTCAATCGTCTCTCTTGCAACGCCTGTTTCTATAGTATGTTTAAAGTCATCATTTTTAGGAAATGGAAATGACGACCACAGATCGGGCATAAATCGAGGTATCGATACTTTGTCAATCTCTTTGGAGGCTGTGAGTTCTTTTTCCAAGTGGTTATCATACTCCTCAATTAGTTTGCGTGCTTCCTTTGATGACAGCACATTCTCTTTTTTCAATTGTTCCGCATATATTTGCAGGGGATTGGGATGCTTGGCAATAGTTTTGTAGAGCAGCGGTTGTGTAAAACGTGGTTCGTCACCTTCGTTATGTCCATATTTGCGGTAGCAAAGTATGTCGATAAAGACATCGGTGTTAAACTTTTGTCGGTATTCCATGGCCAATTCAAACACGTAAGCCACAGCTTCTGTGTCATCGCCATTTACGTGAAACACAGGATTGCGTGTAACTTTGGCTATATCGGTGCAATAGGTGCTTGAGCGAGCTTCAATGTAATTGGTGGTGAAACCAACCTGATTGTTTACAACCACATGTATGGTTCCTCCTGATTTATATCCTTCCAAAGTAGCCATTTGAACCACTTCGTAAACCACACCTTGTGTTGCAACTGCTGCATCACCATGAATGATGATTGGCACTACTTTATCGAAATCGCTATTATATTTATGATCTATGCGTGATCGTGTAAGCCCGATTGCTACAGGAGTAGCCGCTTCTAAGTGTGATGGATTGGGTAGTAGGGCGAGGTTTACTTCCTTGCCATCTTCTAGTTTAACTTTTTTGTTGAAGCCCAAGTGATATTTTACATCGCCCAACGTTACACTGGCATCATATTCCTCTGCGACAAATTCTTTGAATACATTGCGATAAGGCTTTTCCAGTACATTGGTTAATACATTGAGTCGGCCACGATGGGCCATTCCAATGATAAATTCTTCGGCACCCATGGATGCACCTTTACGGATAATGGAATATAGTCCCGTAATTAATGATTCACCTCCCTCGAGAGAGAAGCGTTTCTGTCCAACAAATTTTTTATGGATGAAGTCTTCAAAATTTACTGCACGCTTTAATTGATGAAAAAAATTCTTCTTTTGTTGTTCATCATATACGGGCTCGTTACGGGTGCTTTCCATTCTTTGTCTTAACCATTCCACTACTTCTGGATGACGAATGTATAAGTACTCAACTCCAATGGATCTGCAATAGGTTGCTTCGAGATGTGCAATGATGTCTTTAAGCTTAGCAGGTCCAATTCCAATTTGTGTGCCTGCTTCAAATACAGACTCGAGGTCGCTTGCTTCCAATCCAAAGTTTTCGATGTCTAAGGTAGGAGTATATTGCCTGCGAGCACGTACAGGATTTGTTTTCGTAAAGAAGTGTCCTCTTTGACGATATCCATGAATAAGGCTAATAACATTGAACTCTTTGCTAATTACCTCTCCCGATAATGGTTGAAAGTGAGTCATTGCAAAATCAAATCCCTTGAAGAAATGTGCAAAACCAGAATCAATAGATTCGGGGTCTTTTAAATATTTTTGATACAACTCTTCTATCGAGGATATATCGCTATTGCCGATAAATGAAAAATCTTCCATAATTGTATTAAATTTATACTGCACTTATTTCTTCTTATGCAGTTTTCAGAATTCTATCTAATTATTGAATGAAAACATCAAAAGCTTTTCTTCTGCACATTTTCTATCAAACCTTATTCGATATGATGTAACAATTTATTCAACATCAAGTTCGATTTATGTTAATAAATGATGGCTTCCAGAAAACTCTTTGTCTTTTGGTTATAAACAAAGGGAATGGACAAGACTTTCGAGCTTTTTATCCGCTTTTCGCAAAAGACTAAATAAGTTATTCTTGAGTCTTCATTAACTAATAAATCTCACTCCATATAATATGGCACTAAAATACAAAAAAAATGTATGCGAGATTGATAAAAGAAGAAGGATGTGTATTGTTGGAGTGAAAATTAAATAGAATTGACTTTGAAGAAATGGATTAACTTTCGTTCTTTTCATTATATGGGCATATTACATGCACCTTCACTCGAAATATAGAACCTCTAAGTTTAATTTCACTCTGTCACAATCCTCCTTATCTTTATATCTTCAGCACTCACAAATTTCTCCAACACATATATTGAATAATCAATTGCCTCTTTCAATCCCTCTTCTCCTGAGTAAGCATTTACAAGCATCAATAATTTATTGGTTTCTAATCCTATTTTTGTACGTTCTTCGTCACTTGTTGGTGTACCAATTCCACCAACTGAATCACGATAAACGGGCAGTCCTTCTATGTTTAAAAATCCACGTGAGATAGCTTGAAACTTCTCATCCTGTTGGCCAACTCCTAATTCTAAACTGCCTTTTATAAGATTTGCATCAAATCCTCCAATAGAATAGCCTGTTTTCAGTGATATTAGATTTATCACATCTACCAAGGTATTTATTTTGTATAGTCCGTCCCCTCTAATGATTCTCCTACGTAAAGCTTCCCCTGAAGGTCTGTACCGATTTGGATCCTTCCCAAGTTTTTTATAGGTGTTGCGTGTAGCAAGAATTGGTTTAAATTTATTTATATCTTTCATTTTATGGGTTTGCTGCAGATCATTTGTGAAAATTTCAATTTCATGCCATAGCGACTCATTAAAGGAAGTGTTTTTCACATTACATTCCAATTGAATTGAAATAAATTCTGGGCAGACGTCATAAATAAGCTTGCTGATAGAAATAGGAATCATTTTAGAAAAAGCATATTTTGTTTATTTGTAAAATGTAAAGATATGAAATATAAAGTAAAAAATTAATTCGAAATGACGAAAGTTTAGCCATTATAATTTTGTCAGGCCGTTTTCTATGACTATATTTGCGTGAATTTTTGTTTCAATATGACTGAAGATCGAACTAATTTACTACTCAATTTAGAAGTGCGGGTTAAGCAAGTATTATTCTTGTGTGACAAGCTGAAACATGAGAATAGTCATCTCAAAGATGAACTTACTATGAAAGAAGAGGAGATAGTAAGGCTGCAAAATAATATTAGTCAATTGAACAAAAAGTATGATAATTTGAAAATGGCACGTACGATAACAGCAGCAAGCGTGGATGTTGATTCAGCCAAAATTAAATTATCGCAATTGGTGCGAGAAGTAGATAAATGCATTGGTTTGTTGAAAATATAACTAATGAATAAACTATGGAAAACGAAGATAAACTTTCACTAACATTAATTATCGAAGGCCGTAAATATCCTTTAAAGATAAACAGATCGGAAGAGCAAGCATTCCGTGATGCAGGCAAAAAAATAAATAATAAGATAAATCAATATAGAGTTGCTTTTGGCGATTCTCCAGATTTGATTTCACAGGACTTTATCGCTATGACCGCGATTCAGGTATTGGTTGAAAATTTTTCGTTGGGTCAACAAAATTACACACAGCCCTACGAAGATAAAATAAACTCACTCATAGTAGAGTTGGATCAATACTTGAAAGAATAATTAACGATTTAGTTTTCAGTTTATCTTACACAGATTACAATTCGCACATGTTATGCATTTTATGTAAATGTAAAACACGTGCTTTTTTTGTTTTAAAGGGCTAATTCATTAGCCTAAATTACAAGTAAATAGCAGCTCTTTGTATAGAATAAAGATGCTTTAAATAAATTATTAAAAACTAGAATATGGAAATAGCAATAGGAATTGTAGGCTTACTCTTAGGAGCTGCAATTATGTGGTACTTTGCTGGCCACTCTGCTAATTCGCGCTACAAGAAAATTGTGAGCGATGCAGAGAAGGACGCCGAAGTAATATTAAAAAATAAGCTTGTGGAAGCCAGGGAGGAAACACTTTTGATGAAATCGGAAGCAGAGAAGCAGATTAATATTAAGAATAGTCGCATTCAAGCAACTGAAAATAAAATCAAACAAAGGGAAATGACGTTGAATCAGCGTCAAGAGGAGATCAATAAAAAAAGATCGGAAGTTGATGCTTTAAAAGGAAATCTCGATAATCAACTCAGCATTTTGGATAGACGAAATGCAGAGTTAGAAAAAACCCATAGACAAGCTGTTGAAAAGTTAGAGACTGTTTCGGGTCTCTCTGCAGATGAGGCAAAAGAACAATTGCTAGAATCTTTGAAAGATGAAGCTAAAATAGGGGCACAGTCTTATGTGAACGATATCATTGAAGAAGCAAAGCTTACAGCTAATAAAGAAGCTAAAAGGATTGTAATTCAGTCTATTCAACGAGTAGCAACAGAAACAGCTATTGAAAATGCTATTACAGTGTTTCATATAGATTCTGATGAAATTAAAGGTCGTATTATTGGACGAGAAGGACGAAATATTAGGGCATTAGAGGCTGCAACTGGTGTGGAAATTATTGTTGATGATACGCCTGAAGCTATTGTGCTTTCAGCATTTGATCCTGTACGCCGTGAAATTGCACGTCTTTCTTTACATCAATTAGTTTCTGATGGACGTATACATCCTGCAAGAATAGAAGAGGTAGTTTCTAAAGTTAAGAATCAAATTGAAGATGAAATTATTGAAACAGGAAAACGTACTGCAATTGATTTAGGTATTCATGGACTACATCCTGAATTAATTCGTATGGTTGGGAAAATGAAATACAGATCGTCTTATGGTCAAAACTTATTGCAACACTCAAAAGAAACTGCAAATTTGTGTGCAATAATGGCTGCAGAGTTGGGATTGAATCCTAAGAGAGCTAAACGTGCAGGACTTCTTCATGACTTAGGTAAGGTGCCAGATGATGAACCTGAATTGCCACACGCAGTGTTAGGTATGAAGTTAGCTGAAAAATATAAAGAAAAACCAGACATTTGCAACGCAATAGGTGCTCATCATGATGAAGTAGAAATGACTACATTGCTTGCACCAATTGTTCAGGTGTGTGATGCAATATCAGGAGCTCGACCAGGTGCACGCAGAGAAATTGTTGAAGCATATATTAAGCGTCTTAACAACTTGGAACAGCTTGCGTTGTCTTATCCAGGTGTTCTTAAAACATATGCTATACAAGCGGGTCGTGAACTGAGAGTAATTGTAGGTGCAGACAAAATTGATGATAACGATACGGAAAGGTTGTCTAACGAGATAGCACATAAAATACAGACTGAAATGACTTATCCTGGTCAGGTGAAAGTAACTGTAATAAGAGAAACGCGTGCTGTAAGTTTTGCAAAATAAGCTTGTCGGATTATTAGCAATAAAAATATTAAAAAAGAAAGAGGTTGTCTACTATTTTAGACAACCTCTTTCTTTTGATTTAATAGGTAGATAACTTTTATTTATCTGCTTCTGCGGCTATTTGTAGTTGCTCTGCCTGAACTTACTTCATTTCTGTTTGATGAACTTCTCCCAGAAGATTGTACGGTTGAACTTCTACTTTGTGTAGATGTTACTGCTGGCGACTTTGTCTCACTCGAGCGACTAGTAGTGCTTTGTGTTCTACCCGATGTTGCTTGTCTTGTCGAGTTGCTTCTACTTGTAGATCCACTGCTGTTATTTCTTCCTGATGAAACATTGCTGTTGTTTCTTTCAGTAGAAGTATTGGTGCCTCGGTTACTTGTACCTGTGGTGCTTCGAGTCGATTGTTGCTCAGTTGAACGATTCACCGCATTGCTATTACGGGTTGGAGTCGTCCGCTGTTCAGATGATCTGTTTACTGCATTACTATTACGTCCCGTTTGAGTTTGAGTTCTGGGCGTAGTATTGCTGCTTCGCCCAACATTTGATGTGCGACTTGGTGTAGTGGTAGTTCTGTTATTACTCGAAGACGATCTGTTTGAAGTGCTTGTTCTATTTGATACACTTGATGGACGTTCGCTTCTTCCTGAACTTCTGCTCACTTCGGGCCTGTAAATGCTTACCGACCTATTGTCAACTGAAGCTCTTCCCGCTCTTCCCGAGTTTGTTACCTTTCTTACGTTTACGTTTCTTCCTGTTTCGCGCTCGATATCTCGTCTACTGGGTCCGCTATAGTATGTGTTATTATTATATACGTATGTATTGTTAATAATATTGGTTTGATGATACATGTTTACATTGCGACCTCTATTGTAATATCTGTTCATCGAAGACCCATACATATGCCTTTGAGGTAAGAATATCCAATGTGAATAGGGTATATCCATGAAGTGATTGACACGCATTCTTGGTCCCATTGGTGCCCAACCATAATATCCACCTCCACTACGCCAACTCACCCATGCTGGTGCCCATTCGTAACCTGGAATCCAAGCCCAACCTAAGTAATCGTCATAAAGCCATCTTCCATAATGGAAAGGTGCCCAACCCCATGAGTAATTTGATACCCAAGTGTTGCCGTAATTGGTCATTGTCCAATAACCGTCTGTAGCATATGGATGGAAGTTGCTATTCACACGGGGTATCCAAAGATATCCATAGTTGTAGTCTTCAACCCAATCACCATAAGGTGATAGCTCATTGTAAAACGTTTGGAATGAAATTTGCGCATCGTTATGAGCATTCACCAACGTTCTTTCAGCGTAGCAGGACGATAGAACTGCCATAAGTAGTACGATACTGATTTTTCTAAACGTTTTCATATCTGTAGGTTTTAAAGGGTTTAACATTCTTGTTTAGTAGTAAGACGATACATTTATTGAATGGTTTAACAATTGGACGAATAAATTGCAAGAAGAGTGAAAATAGAGAGAGTGTGTTGCAAAATCTGAAATATGCGTCATCGAAAGCAGTGTTAATGTTAATAATCAGCAGTTGAAAAAAATATCTTAATGATTTTGTCATTTTTTCGATAATTTTGCGTCTAATAGATAAAGAATGAAATATGAAAAGTGTGGAAAAAGATTTTATAAAGATTATTCAAGAGTACGAGCGAGTTATTTATAAAGTCTGTTCAATATATGTGTCGGAGTTATTTCCACCGCTCGCGCCGATTTCCAAATCGGTGTGCTGCGAAGAGATAAACAACTAACCTGTGATTTATAGATTGTGAGAAAAAGTCGCGACTTGCCTTTATTTAAAATTACGAGTACTGGTCGGGAGACCCCAGAAAAATGCAGAGTTGGCAACTGTTATCAGGTATGTATAATATTCATATTCCGCACTGTAGGGCTCTGGCGATATGTTTGCCCTATATCCAAGGCGATGCCCTGGGCTGAATTATGTCAGTCTTACAGGCTTTAAATGCAAACAGCAAATGTAATCTCGGCGGGAAACAGCAGAAATACATTATAAAGAGGCTTAACTTAATGACATTGGAGTTGCGCCAGCGAATTGTACTCCATTTATTTCATTCTTTTTCTTTGTTTACCATCCCAATAGTAACGCATATCCTTAATTGAAGCATTCGGCTTTAATTCTATTTCATACTCTTCCTTCCGAAAGCGATACTTATCAATAATCAGTTTTGCCACACCATCTTGGTATTTGTCGTAAACCAAGTTGAAATCATTTAAGTGACTGTCTATAGTTCGTTGATTCAACATTTTATGCTGTTCTTCGGAAATAGAATCTGTATTAAGGCCTAATAGGAAAAGTGGTCTAATTTTTGAATCTTCAACTATTAATAGTTTTCTATTTTGATCGAGATATAAAGTATCATCATTTTGCATCCAGTTACCTGAAGAATTAATTGAATTTTTTAATTCATCATGGTCGCATAAACTACAATCAATTTCAATTATTTTTAGTTCATACGAATTGTCAAAATTAAGTCTTAATTGGGTTACTGTACCCATGATAAACTGAGCTCTATAAATTCTAAACATTGAGTTGTCAAGGATTTGGGATTTTAAATTAGTCGTTCCTAATGCTAACGATAATTCAAGAAATAGTAGAAGTAGTAATCTTTTCATATTCAATAATTATTTCTCAATGGATTAAGGGATAATTGTATTTGCAAATATATAAAAAAACCATATAACATGCTGTTTTTCTGTTTCAATTAGGGTACCTTTATTAGCACAAAACTGGAAACTTGCCCCAACCAAAGGGAGTCGTTGGTTACTAAATGTGCTATATTTTTTCTTAGTGGTCGTATGAGTAGTGGGTGTGAATTCCAAAATGGGAGAAGAGCTACAATAAAACCAATTTCACCTCCCCCCTTTGAAACTTGAAATGCTTAACCGCTACATAATTATACAACAAAACTGGGGAGAAACATTTCTTACGCGTAAGAAACGGCGATCGCCCGGCGAAAATTGAATCTTACGCGTAAGAAATGTTTTGCAAAAGAAAAATGAGGCTTTTTTGCCCAAAAAAGAGAGAAAAGAAGGATGAATGGACGAAATTTTGCTGAGAATTGAAAAAACTACAGAAAAACAGTGCACTTGATGCCGAGAAAAGAAATTTAGACTGGCGACCGTCGAATAAAACGTGGGGAATGGCAGTTTTGACACAAGAACATGCCTTTGTTCACGTAGGAAATGAGTTTAGACGGTCTTTCATCACTTCTTACGCAAACAAAACGATTTTCGCCGTGCCATCTTCATTTCTTACGCATAAGAAATGTTTTGCAAAAACTGTATTGTTGCCAAAAATCAGAAAAGTTAAATTAAACATGAGAATATATAGTGTTCGCAAGAAAACCACTCTTTTTAAAATTCAGAGCCAAAATTATAGTGTAATCTAACAATATTTTGATAAAATTCAAGTCCTTTTTTTTGAAAAAATGGTGATAGGCTAAATTTTTGATTTT
>JAQVZQ010000411.1 GCA_028708095.1 Dysgonamonadaceae bacterium | reverse complement strand
CAAGCTACCCATGCCAATTATATTTGGAGAGAAAGAAATATCAGTCTCGTCTAAAGTAAAAGTTTCTTTACCTAAGTATTCTTCGTAATTTGGAGTGTATAAGTCATAATAAGCAGTGTAATCTTTTATAATGTTTTTGCTGATTGTTGCATTGGCAGCAATAGAAAATTTGCGAGAAAGCGGAACTTCTGCTTCCAACTCAACACCTGTGCGATAGCTGTCCTTCACATTTTCCATAATTTTATATCCCGAATCGCTCAATTTGCCAGTTTGCACCATTTGATTGTTGTAGTCCATATAATATAGATTGGCTGCAAGATTCATACCGCAGTTGTTTGTATAACGATATCCCAACTCATAGTCAATCATTCTTTCAGGTTCTATCTCTTTTACTCCTCCATATTTCACAGCATCCTTTAGGTCGGCACGTAATGGTTCGCGTTGACCAACAGATACTGATGCATACCACTGACTGTTATCGTTTGGTCTGTAAGATACTCCCCCTTTTGGATTCATAAAGCTGTAATAATGATTGCTGGTTAGGTCGGCCATGTCATCATCCGTGCCTGTCATTCGATAATCGATGTAACGATACTGTAGGTCTCCGAAAAGTGAGATTTTATCGTTTAGCTGATACTCAGCTTTAGTGAAAAAATTGATCTCTTGCTTCTTGCCTTCATTGCGATACCATTCATGATTTTCTGCAACATCGTTATTGTATTTTATCCATGGTAAGCGGCCATAGTGGCTACCATCGAAATCGCTCCAATAACCGCCCAATAAAAGTTTCAGAGGGTTCAAATTATAATTGAATGAGAAGTTGGCAACATAAAAATCGTTTGAAAGGAGTTTGCGGCGAATCATTTGCGATCTTTTGTGTTCAACGCCATCTAATACTTGATTGTCCAAACCATAGTTTGTGTATTTGTCACCTCTTATCATATCGCTACTGGCGCGATAGTTTTCATAATACCCATATCCATTGGTGTAGCTTAAGCTAACATTCATAGATAGTTTTTTTGTTAACTCGCGGGTAAGCATGAGTTGCAGAATGTGGGAGTAGTAGTTATCAGTATCATTGTCGTAATATCGGATATTACCAGCATCATCTTTATACATGCCTGCACTGTTGTATTTACGACCATACTTCTCAATGTCTTCAGGCGATGCACCATTCCAAGTAATGCCTGTATGCTGAATGCCGTTGATGTAGCTAAGACGCAAAAGTTGTTTTTCACCATAGTGAGAGAGCGATGCAAAGATATTGGTGTGATCTACTTTGCCATTTCGGATGTAGCCATCACTCAAGACTTTTGAGTAGCGAGCATCTAAAGCCAACCCATTGCTGAGCATACCAGCCCCAGCAGCTATAGACGAAGAGAATGTGCCATAACTACCAACTGAAGTAGAAGCTTCTCCATAGGCATTAGAAGTAGCACCAATGGTTTTGAGCGACATACTTGCACCAAATGCAGCCGACCCATTTGTAGAAGTGCCAACTCCTCGTTGCACCTGAATGCTTTGAAGAGAACTGGAAAGATCGGGTAGGTTTACCCAATATACTTCTTGACTTTCGGGATTGTTGAGGGGCATACCATTCAGCGTAACATTTATTCGTGTAGCATCCGTACCACGAATTCTTAACGAAGTGTTTCCCACACCTGTGCCACCTTCAGTAATGGCTATCAAGGATGGAAGTGTTTGTAAAACTACTGGAATGTTTTGCGCTGTGTTGTTCTTCTTTAGTTGTGCTTCACCAATATTGGTGTAAGATACTGGTGTGTTTTTACCTGCACGTGTAGCAGAAACAACTACTTCTTCAAGATGAACAATTGATAGACTATCGGCTTGAGCTTGTGCCGAAACTTGACAGTGAAAAGGAATTAGCACTAATAGTGCAAAAAGAACCTTCTTCATTTTCAATTAATTTTATTGGTGCTTACATATTATAATGAGCACCAGTTAGTGAAATAAAAAAGGGGATGTTTTAAAGAGAATAACCAAAAAAAGCTTTGTCAGCTTTTTAATTTTCCCTACGCCGGCATTATCCGGATCAGGTTAATTGGGTGTGATCTCAGCCCGATTGGTTGGGCACCCCTGTTGTGAATTATAAAACAAAGATAAGCGATTTTTGTTTGATTTGATCTATTTCTCGTTTTTAAATTTGTAAATAATGCAACCCGGTTGGCTATCATGGTCTTTTACATAGCTGTTGTAGGGCTCATTACGAAGAAGATATATTATCAAAAAATCGCCACTTGCTGCAACAATAAAATAGAGACCGAGAAAGAATATCATAGTATTTCCTGTCGCAAAAGCCCAAAGGTTAGGGAGTATTCCCAAAACAATTGCAGGTGTGATGGTTCCTGCAATATAGTGTTTCACCTTTAGGTGTACTTTGCAATGACAATAGGGAACGAGGTGTTTCCATAAAACTCCAAACTTGATGACCCGAATGGCATCTTTTACAAACATTGCCCAAGTGAGACCATGAATAAGTTCGTGAAGAATAATTCCAATGAATATGAAAAGGATAAATAGGGTACAATCTTGTAAGAAAGTAAACCAATGAAAGTTTGTGAAGTAGTAGCTAAACGATTGAAAATAGACAAGAATGAAAGGCACCGCCAAAGCCACAAAAAGTATTGCCATGAGTCGAAAGTATAAGTGGCTAACCTCTTCGATGCTGAATGTGATGAGTTTCTTTTCGTAATTATCAAGGTTTATGTCTGGATGAATTGTGTTATTAACCCAACTTGATTTTAACAAGGATGTATCTATCTCATCTTCTGGGTTATGAGTTTTTTTTTTTTTTATTCGGGTACTACGGATTTTCTCATAAAATAGGGATTATGTTTATAATTAAGTGCGTCATAAATTCTTTTTGCGTCAACAGTGGGAGTACTGCATTTTTTAATTAAA
>JAQVZQ010000086.1 GCA_028708095.1 Dysgonamonadaceae bacterium | reverse complement strand
TGAAGATTGTGTTAACTGAAAAGTCTGCGAAGTGATTTCGCGGGCTTTTTGCATTTTATAAATTACCCTTGGAATACAGTACTCTTTCTCAATATGGTTCTTCTCACATTAAGAAATGAAGCGAATGAATGTAAACTGTTGGCAGAATAATGGATGATTGTTTGGTATCTTATCTCATATAGTTGAGCTATAAGGTGCGAAAGCGTCCTAAACTGAACAAGTTTGAGCTCCTAACTTGTCCGTTTTAGTGAAACAAAAATCAAACTACAAGGACTACATAAATTTACTACTTAGACTTTGCACACATCATAATATCAATTTCTAAATTAAAAGCAAGTCACTAAGGTGAATTAGAAATGACACCTGTGTTTGTTTGTCATGGCTTATTCTCATGCTGACTGCAATAAGCATCCTGCAACTAATGAGGTAAGTGGTAAGTCGGTTGTTGTTAATTGTTAGTTATCCGAGTCTCGAACCATTGATCATAATTCCCGACCTTCAAGTCCATCAATAAACACCAAAAATCCTTTTTAAACATTTCTTCAATGGAAGATTTCATTGTCAACACTTTAAACTTGAATCTTCGACCGAAGATTTGGCGAAAAGGTGTTGAAAATCGAATCTGCTATGTTTTTTCTGACGAACAACAGTCAAATTTGAAATCTTTGATGATTTTTTATTTCAAAACAGCGAGTTGAATCTCAAATCCTTTGTGGAAAATTTAACAAACAAGAGAGGAAAATCAGATTTACTCTAATTTATCCTTCGTTTATCTCTCAAAAATTCAATTTACTTGAAACAAAAGCGCATTTGTGCTTTTCTAAACATTTCTTCAATGGAAGATTGCGTTTTCATCTCTTGTTCGTCCAATCTTCAACGGAAGAAGTGATTTTGGTCTCTCTAACAGCATATTTTTTTAAAATCTATCAGGAAAGACCCTTTATGGGACAATCTTCAACAGTGGAGGCAAATTTCAACCGATAGGTGTATCATATTTTTTGTGGGATGCAAAAATCAACATTATTCACTCCAATTTTTTGTGGTGATCAACAAAATCGACTCTCGCAACAGAAATCTTTCTGTGAGTTGGCTATTTTCATCTGTTGAATTTATAGTCTTTGGTCGAAAATGTAGTGCAAGGCTTGATTTGGAGCTGATATTACCCTTCACTGACGTAGAAGGTACATCGCTCCCGCACGAATCCTTTCGTGTGGGTTTCTTTAGAAAATAAAATGCAAGAATTACTAATGATGCGGAGGGGCATCGCCTTTTTACCGCTGTCTTTAATTAATGGATTACTTAATTTTGCGGAGGTTTTTTGAAAAAGCTCTTTGTAAAAATGATTGAAGTCGCAAAACCATGAATTTATAATAATTACCAGTAACATAAAATAAAAATTAATTGATTTATCAATATGACTTTAAACCCTAACCCTAAGAGAAATAACATAAGTTTCGAGTATTAATTTCAAAGTAAAATCACTATTGTTAAAACAATACTTATTTATGAATGTTATTAAGAATATAGAAAATCATTTGGCTTTTATATATGGATGAATCAAAGCACGTTACCAAAAAGAAAGTTACACCTAAGTCTTTATGGACAATTATAAAGAACACGGTTCAAGGTTTTATAGATGATAGGGTTACCCGTTTAAGTGCTGCTTTGGCATACGCAACAATTTTCTCCTTTGCTCCATTCATTTTAGTGATTATAACAATTGGATCATTTTTTGCGCAAGACATAGAAGGAAAAGTTTTTGGAGAACTCGGTTTTTTCTTAGGTAAAGATGTGGCAACAGGACTTCAAGAAGTTGTACACAATGCACAGATTTCCAACACTTCCACCCTCACAACAATTATCGGAATAGGAGTGATTCTCTTTAGTGCAACTACTATATTTGCAACTATTCAGGAATCTCTCAATACCATTTGGGGCATCAAGCCGAAACCAAAAAAGGGATGGTTGAAATTAATAAAGAACAGGCTCTTGTCTTTTTCTGTAATCATAGCTTTGGGATTCATTCTTCTTGTTACGATGAGCGTTAGTTCTGTTGTAGGTCTACTCAACACCAAACTAATGGCATATTACCCTGATGTAACCGTACTCATTTTTCAGATAATTGGAATAACACTTAATATTTTATTCACCTCACTTGTTTTCTTACTCATATTCAAGATGCTGCCCGATGCTAAAATTAAATTTAGGGATGTAACAATTGGTGCAGTCGTCACCACTATTCTTTTTCTGGTTGGTCAATATGCTATATCAATATATTTGGGACGTAGCAATATTGTTTCACTTTATGGAGCGGCAGCGTCAATTTTATTATTGCTCATTTGGGTGTACTATTCAGCAACCATCCTTTACATAGGTGCAGAGTTTACTAAAGCATGGGCTGATGAATTGGGTGGAAAAATATATCCTGATGAATATGCAGTAGCAACAAAAACAATTGAAGTACATGAAGACAAACCATTAGAAAAAAATAAAACAAAAAAAATAGATCATTCATCTGATGTGTCTCAACTCAATGATGAAACAGAATAAAACATAAATCAATTAAATTAATTAACATTGTAAAATAAACAAATTATGAAAAGTGCAATTGGAATCATTCTTATCGTGGTAGCATTGGTTTTAGGATACTTAGGAGTAACTCAAATTCAAGAAAGCACAAGTGCAGTTAAGATATTGGGTATAGAACTTAAGGCAGAAGACAAAGGCAGTAAAGAAGCTGGATTCATACAACTGGGATTGGGAGTAGTGGCATTGGCTGGTGGCATTTATCTTTTAGGTAAAAGAAAGGATTAGAACTTTAAGATCAACTTTTAAGATTGAGTTTGCCTTCGAAAAGACAGACTCATTTCTTACCATCATTTAATTCCGTAAAAACGGGAGTCTTTGGCTGATTCCTTTCAGATAATTTGACTCTATATAATTAAATTGAGCAGATTTACTCACCATATTTGGAGAGTAAATCTGTTTGTTTTTAAAAAAGGATAGTTAAACACTAATTACTAACTTTGTTTTTGTTATTTTTGTAATAATATAAACACAACAGATTTAAAAAGCCAATTAATACATGTTTCAAAATAATTGAAACATTTCCAACATGGGGAAAAAGAAAAAAATAATTAGAAAAAGAAAAACAACACGTAAAAGTAATACCAAGAAGAGTACATTCTTGGGCTTTCTAAAAAGTGAACGCACACATTTTTTGGCAGGAGTAGTTGTTGCTTTTATCGGACTGTTTATATTCTTGAGCATGATTTCTTTCTTTTTTACTGGAGGAGCCGATCAAAGCAAAGTTTTGAATAAAACCTACTTCGAACTGGTGAAAGACAAAACTATTTCAGTAGATAACTGGACAGGTGCAAGTGGTGCATACATTGCTCAAAAACTTATCAATAACTTATTTGGCATCTTTTCTCTTTTAATTCCTGTTTTCATTATCCTTATGGGCATAAGATGGATGAAAGTTTGGAGCGGTTCGCTCATGAAATCTTTTATTTTCATCGCCCTTACAATTATCTTCGGTTCAATTACAAGTGCTTTCATACTAGGAAAACTATTCCCAACCAGTTTTATCAGTTGGGGTGGTACACATGGAGTCAACATTGAGCATATTCTGGAAAATATTATTGGTGTGTATGGTATTATACTGCTTATCATCTTATTTACAACAATCTTGATAGTATTATACAAAAAATCATCAATGTTTAAAATTCAGGATACCCTAAGCAAAGGTATTCAACGAATGAATACCAATGAAGAAGAGCCTGAACTAGCTATACCACCCTTCACTAAAACTGATGAACAAAATGGGCCCAAGAAACTAGGGCTGTTTAAAAAGATATTTAGTTTTCTCTCTTTCAAAAAACGCTCAGAAGAGGAGGAGGAGGTAGAGGAAGAGGATGAAATTAAAACAGCCTCCAAAGAACAACCAATAAACATAAAAAGCGATGACTTTGAAGTGATTATTCCCGATGAAGATGAAATGATTGCTTCCGATAAAGATGAAACGCCTGACACTACACAATTAACTTCTTCAGATGACGAAGAAAAAGAGATGGTGGACGAAGAAACTGGTGAGATACTTGAAGATTACGACCCGAAGAAAGACCTTTCATCTTTTTCATTTCCATCGATGGATTTATTGAAAATCTATAATGTTGGAAGCAGAGAGGTGGACATGAAAGAGCAAACGGAAAACAAAGACAAGATTATCACCACGCTTAAAAACTACGGAGTTGAAATTACTTCTATTAAAGCTACTGTAGGTCCTACCCTAACTCTTTACGAAATAATACCTCAGGCAGGCGTGCGCATTTCACGTATTCGCAACTTAGAGGATGATATAGCACTCAGCCTTTCGGCTCTAGGTATTCGTATCATAGCACCCATGCCAGGTAAGGGAACAATTGGAATTGAAGTTCCAAACAAAGACCCGCAAATTGTATCCATGCAATCTGTAATTGCTTCAAAACGTTTTCAGGAATGCAACTATGATTTACCTGTGGCTTTGGGTCGCACAATTACAAATGAAATTTTTATGTTCGATTTGTGCAAAATGCCTCACCTATTAGTTGCAGGAGCTACTGGACAAGGGAAATCGGTAGGACTGAATGCAATAATAACTTCGTTGCTTTACAAAAAGCACCCTGCAGAGATGAAAATGGTACTTATAGACCCAAAAATGGTAGAGTTTAATATTTACTCCACCATTGAGAAACATTATTTGGCAAAGCTACCTGACTCAGAAAAAGCAATTATAACTGATGTTACCAAAGTAACGCAAACCCTCAACTCGCTGACCAAAGAGATGGACGACCGTTACGAATTGCTGATGCTAGCACACGTTAGAAACCTAAAAGAATATAACCAAAAGTTCATAAATAGACGATTGAATCCTAATAAAGGTCATAGATATTTACCATTTATTGTGGTAGTAATTGACGAATTTGGCGACTTGATAATGACTGCTGGCAAAGAGATTGAGATGCCCATTGCACGAATCGCTCAAAAAGCACGTGCAGTTGGTATACATATGGTAATTGCTACACAACGACCAACCACCAATATTATTACAGGAACTATCAAAGCCAACTTCCCTGCACGCATGGCTTTTAGGGTTACTTCTCAAATTGACTCCCGTACAATTTTGGATATGGGTGGCGCCAATCAATTGGTTGGCCGAGGAGACATGTTGTTTTCTCAAGGAAGCGATCTTGTTAGAATTCAATGTGCATTTGTGGATACTCCCGAAGTGGAAGGCATTGCACATTACATCGGTAAACAGAGAGGATATGAAACTGCATTTCATCTTCCAGAATATGAACTAGGAGAAACTGATAAAGCCTCTGGCGGAACAAGTACAGAAGAAAGAGATGTCCTCTTCGAAGATGCAGCTCGATTAATTGTGATGAATCAACAAGGATCTACGTCGTTAATTCAGCGAAAGTTCTCAGTTGGCTATAATCGCGCAGGTCGAATTATGGATACTATGTATGAATTGGGCATTGTTGGACCAGCACAAGGCAGCAAGCCCCGCGATGTGTTGATTTCTGATGAGTATTCGTTAGAAAAGTTATTGAATGAGAATGATTTAAAGTAGTTGTTTAATTTCTTTATACTTCTTATTTAATCCTCACTTATTATGTATCATATTTAATAAGAGCTTTACTAAACAGATGATACACTCCATTTCTTAATCTTATCTCCTTTGCCTTCCTCAGCAACCTTGCACCTTATATGAGAGAATATTATATTTTCAACTTAACATTTTTCAGCCTTTGCAAAATAGTTTATGATTAGCATTTTCGCTCTTTAGCGTCATTACGTGAGAGAAAGGATTATAATTGCCCTCTTTCCGAAAGACAATTATTTCCACAAAATGTTAAACCTTCACCCTCAACAGCTGTCCAAAAAATGAACACTTAAAACAAAAAACTATGCGAACATTCATCCTCACCATATCAGCACTATTCATACTTACCTTATCATATGGACAAAGCTCTACCGAATCCAAAGCCATACTAGACAAAGCAAACCAACTCTTCGAACAATCCGAAGGTGTTAAGCTCACCTTCATACTCAACACAGAAGAATCTGACGGAACTACCTACGAACCCCAATCAGGCACTGCTTTAGTAAAAGGAGATAAATTTCAATTAGATATTCCCTATGCCACCACTTGGTTTGATGGTAAAACACAATGGGTGCTTTTGAAAGATGCTAACGAAGTAAACATCAGTAATCCCACCCCTCAAGAAATAGCAAGTATAAGTCCACTGGCACTTCTGAATATGTATAAAACAGATTACACATTAAAGCAACCAATTAATAAGACCATAAACAACAAAGCTGTAGTTCAAATAGAGATGACCCCGAATAATAAAACGCAAGAATTTAAAAACATAACCATTACAATCGACAAGAAAACAAACGGAGTTGTTCAAATCAATTTCACTACTAACAATGGAATAAAAAATAGTCTTACACTATCCGAATACAACACAAACTATCGTTTCTCCAACGATATATTCACCTTTGATAAAAGCAAACATCCAGACGTAGAAATCATAGATTTACGTTAATCAACTTAATTGAACGACCAATAGAAAAAGATTATAGTGTTTTCATAATCTGATTTTTCAGTGTATCTTTGTAGTAAATAAACAACCTATACAGTAACACAATAAAAAGGTTACGTAAAAATTTAACCCATTATGAGAAAAAAAGCAAGATGCCTGATTATCGGATCAGGACCAGCAGGCTATACAGCCGCAATTTATGCTGCTCGTGCCAATTTAGAGCCACTATTGTATGAAGGAATGCAACCTGGCGGTCAATTAACAACCACAACTGAGGTTGAGAACTATCCAGGCTATCCCGAAGGTATAACAGGAACTGAAATGATGAATGACTTTAAGAAGCAAGCAGAACGCTATGGAGCTATAATAAAATCAGGACGTGCCACTGCAGTTGACTTCTCTGTTTCTCCCAAAAAAGTTACCATCGACAATGAATTCGTAATTGAAGCCGACACCGTGATTATAAGTACTGGTGCCACTGCAAAATACTTAGGCATACCTGACGAAACTAAATATGCAGGACAAGGTGTTTCGGCATGTGCTACTTGCGATGGATTTTTTTACAGAAAGAAGAAAGTAGCTGTCGTAGGTGGTGGTGACACTGCTTGTGAGGAAGCTACTTTCTTGTCAGGATTGGCTGATAAAGTATATATGATTGTTAGAAAAGACCACCTAAGGGCTTCGCAAATTATGCAAGACCGTGTGATGAGCAATCCTAAAATTGAAATACTATTCGAGCACAACACTTTGGGACTATATGGTGAAAATGGAGTTGAAGGTGTTCATTTGGTAAAGCGCCTAGGCGAATCGGACGAAGAGAAAGTTGATATTGCAATCGATGGTTTCTTTTTAGCCATTGGTCATCATCCAAACACTGATATCTTTAAAGGCCAATTGAAACTGGACGATGTAGGCTATATAGATACAGAAGTTCCTAGCACCAAAACATCTGTTGAAGGTGTATTTGCAGCAGGTGATGTGGCAGACTCACTCTATCGTCAAGCTGTTACAGCAGCTGGAACGGGTTGTCGTGCAGCAATGGATGCCGAAAGGTATCTTTCTGAAAATAAATTATAAGATGCATTTGCTCTTTTCTTCAATTAGAACAAACAGAAGTAATACTGAAAAAACCGCTCCTTTTATTTAGTTAAGGGCGGTTTTTTTGTGTGCAAATAAATATATGTCGATTGTTTTTATTATTGTATTAATTGATATTGTTTTTTATATTTAACAATGCTGCAAATCGTAATAAATTAATGAAAACAACAACTTTAAACGTGTATACTACTTTCATTATTACATCCCCTCTCTTTTCTAATGACTGCACACCTCTCCTCTCACAAAGAGATCAATATTAAAAATAACTCACACTCATTAGTGTTAATACTTTGCTTACATTGAAAATACTTCTCAACACCTTTATTCCATCCCAAAAGCGCCCTCCTTTCAATCGAAAAAAACCTCATATTTTACTTGACAATCGTTTGCTTATCATAAAAATATAGGTAACTTTGTATTATATAAACAAAAAAACATCAGATATGAAAATTCAATTCTTTTTACTCATTGGTATAATAACTATGTTATCTTGTAGTAGCAATAGTCCTTTAGAGGCAGATGAAGAGAAAAAAGAAGAAGGTCCTAAAGTATTGGTACCTCTAGCAGATCCATTTATTCTCTTACATAACAATACTTATTATGCCTATGGCACAGGTGCGGACGATGGTATAGCTGTATTAACATCTGATGATCTGAAAGTATGGGAGAAACCCAAAGGTGTTGGAAGTGGATTAGCATTACATAAATATTTTTCATATGGAGATAAATGGTTTTGGGCTCCTGAAGTATATTATGTGAATGATAAATTCTATATGTACTATTCTGCACAAGAGCATATGTGTGTAGCAGTATCCGACTCTCCATTGGGACGATTTATGCAAACCGAGCGTAAACCAATGATAGAAGGAGAAAAGACAATTGACAACACCCTTTTCATTGACGATAATGGAAAAGCTTATCTGTTTTTCAATCGATTTAATGATGGATTAAATGTATGGGTCGCTGAGTTGGAAGAGGATTTGATGACATTGAAGAAAGAAACAATGCATAAGTGTATCAATGTTTCTCAAGAATGGGAAAAAGTGTGGCCTCGGGTTAATGAAGGGTCATTTGTTGTAAAACATAATGGGGTTTATTATATGACATATTCTGCAAACAGTTACGAAAGCCCTTTTTATGGTATTGGCTGTGCAACAGCAACAGATATTATGGGTGAATGGACAAAGTATCCTGATAATCCTTTGTTGCAAAAACCAGGTGATTTGGTAGGTGTAGGACATAGTTCTATGTTTAAAGATAAAGAGGGGAACTGGAGAATAGTATTTCATGCTCATAGCAGCAAAACATCAATTCATCCAAGAAAAATGTATATAAGCAAAGTTGGGTTTGAAAAAACTAACGGAATAGACAAACTGGTTATTGACCAGAATTATCTTACACCAACACTTAGTGTGAACAAATAATTTTATTAGTTCAGTCTAGGAAGTATGGGGATTTATTTCCGAAATAGTGCCTATATCGGCAGAGTTCGACGCCTTGCATCTACGCAAAGCTAGAAACGTGAAAAATACGGGTTAACTCCTTTGCTACAAGAGTCCTTTCTGGTGTGGCTTGATGTATGTTATTGATGAATCAATGGCGAAAACATAAGAGTTTTTAATGCAAAAAAGAAGGATGCCTATTTTAGACATCCTTCTTATATAGATATATACACTCCTAACTAAAGAAGTGAACTGATTATTTCAAATTCTCATTAACTGTGTGCCATTGGTCAATTGCGGGTAGAATACCCATTTCAATTACTTCATCGCGCAGTTTTGTTAAATGATTATAGCTATCTTTCAGTGCATTTACCTCTTCGTCAGTTCCTTTAACGGGAGCAAATGTTACCCCATCTTTAGTGATAGATGTTTCCATTGCCATCATTATATGTTTGAAGTCTCCTTCGTTAACATAGCAACCAGAAGGCCAGCGGAACGCTTCGCCACCCATAGCTGCACGAATCATTTCAACAGAAACATACGATGGGCTTTGAAAAGATGATCGTCCACGTAGTTTGATGATATTTGCACCACCTTTGGTTACTCTTTGTTTTAGAGCAGCCCAATCTTCGTTTGTCAATTCAGGGGTTCCAATCAGATCAGTCAATGGTTTGCCATTAACTTTTGCAGTAGATGCAAAAACAGCCATCTGTTCGCCATGACCACCATAGGTGCGGGTATTTGTTACTTCGCTTTGTTTCAAGCCAAAGTGTTTTGCAAGTTCGTTTTGCAAACGAGTGCTATCTAACGCAGCTAATGTAGTTACTTGTGTTGGTTTTAAACCTCCATGAATTAAAGCCACCAAACCTGTAATATCGGCAGGGTTAAATATAACAGTTAAGTGTTTTAAATCGGGACAATAAGATTTGATATCCTTACCCAGTTGAGCAGCAATTTCTGCATTACCTTTCAAGAGGTCTTCACGAGTCATGCCATCTTTACGCGGTGCACCACCTGACGAAATCATATATTTGGTTCCCAAGAAAGCTTTCTCTACATCTGTTGTGTAAGTAAAGTTCATTCCCTCAAAACCACAATGAGCCATTTCTTCCGCTACACCTTCCAAACCAAGAGCAAATGGGTCGTACATGCAAATGTTAGGAGTTAGACGCATCATTGCAGCAGTTTGCACCATGTTTGAGCCTATCATTCCGGCTGCACCTACAATCGTTAATTTGTCGTTTGTCAAAAAATTCATATTAGTTTTTATTTAAATGGGTTATCTTTTTATTTTTCTTAAGCGACTTCAAATTTACTCATTCTAATTAAGAATTTCACAAAAAAAACACTAATTTATCTAAACTTTCAAAATTGCAGTCAAAATGTATGCTTTAGCTACGAATTACATGCAACAAGTAGCAAATTGGAAGCAAGCAATTACAATGTGTGTGCAATTCGTCAATAATAAAGTATTGATTTTTTAGTTCACTCATTATATCTACAATTGATATAATCAATTACCGAAAAACATTTTTATTCTAACCAAAACTTGAAATAAAATCGTATTTATCAAAGCTCAGTGAAAGACTCCTTGATGGAATATATGCATAACAAGAATTGAGTTTGACCTTATCGAATCACAATTACTATTGTCACTTCGACAAACTCAGACTCTTTCCTTAAATAAACACAACGGCATTACATTAGTTCACTAGTAGTTAAAAAGTACTTTCATTTCGAGTTGAAAAAGTATTTCTCTGAACAATTTCATGCTTTCTACTGAGTAGAAAACACTTCCCCAAACAATTTCATGCTTTCTACTGAGTAGAAAGTCTTTCCTCTAACAAGTTTTGGCTTTCTACCGAGTATAAAGTCTTTCCATTAACAAGTTCTGGCTTTCTACTGAGTATAAAGTGTTTCTATTAACAAATTATGGCTTTCTACTGAGTATAAAGTGTTTCTATTAACAAGTTCTGGCTTTCTACCGAGTAGAAAGTCCTTCTATTAACAATTTATGGCTTTCCACTGGTGAAAAAGTACGTCTCTTTAAGGTTAGATGCATTAGACTATACACTCACGCTGGCGCAGATATTCATCCGTGCCATTAATAGTAACAAAGAAAAAGGTGATACAAAAACTCTATTCTGTTAAACTACAGGAATTTATTGAAGGTTGAATTTTAAAGCCTCGAAGTCAGTAATAAACCCCCATAGTTATGTCATATAAGATTTACATCTAAATGAAAAGACGCAAGATATTTTGAATACCTTGCGTCTTTTGAATTATTACTTTTAATACTTATAAAATTTTATTACAGCAAACTCCACGAAACCGTCAAACCAGCCATAACAATAGAGACCATGCTCATCAATTTAATTAAAATATTAAGAGATGGACCCGAAGTATCTTTAAATGGATCACCCACTGTGTCACCTACTACAGATGCATTGTGAACATCACTTCCTTTTCCACCTAAATTACCCATTTCTACATATTTCTTTGCATTATCCCAAGCTCCACCTGCATTTGCCATAAACACAGCAAGAACAAAACCAGAACCTAAGCCACCTGCCAACAGACCCATCACACCAGAAACTCCCAAAATGAGACCAACTGCTATGGGGATAGCGATAGCAAGCAATGAAGGTAGCATCATTTCGCGTTGTGCACTTTTTGTTGAAATCTCAACACAACGTGCATAATCGGGTGTACCCGAACCATCCATAATACCAACAATCTCTCTGAACTGTCTACGAACCTCTTCCACCATTTCTTGTGCAGCTCTGCCCACAGCATTCATTGTTAAACCACAAAACAAAAAGGCCATCATCGAACCAATAAAGATTCCAACAATAACTTTTGGATTCATCAGTGTTACTTGGTAGTAGTTCATGAAATCAGCAAAGTTTGCTTCAGATGTATTCAAAGTATCTCCATTAGCAAATACCAGCACCTCTTGCCCATGAACTTTGGTTAGAGTTCTTGCAACTGCTAGACAAGCTTTATAGTGAAAAAAGCGAAGTATTTAGCATAATAAAACAGTTCAG
>JAQVZQ010000410.1 GCA_028708095.1 Dysgonamonadaceae bacterium | reverse complement strand
ATTGCTTTTCTTAGGTCTATGTGCTGCTATTATGTCTACAATGGATTCTTTGATAAATACTGGTGCCCTGTCATTAACTATTGATATATACCAAAAGTATGTAAACACTAAGATATCTCCTAAACATGGAGTAATAGTTGCTTGAATTTCAACATTTATCATGGCAACATTAGCATTACTTATCGCATTAAAGATACAATCAGTTTTGACTATTGCTTGGATAGGATCTGATTTTCTAACAAGTGGAGCATTCATTCCACTTGTATTTGGATTTTTGTGGGCACGAGGTACATCTACTGCAGCAACGGTCTCAATGTTATTTGGATTGACCTTCTCGACATACAACCTTTTAGTGGCTTTGGGTGCTAATCTACCTGTTGCATGGGAAATTGCATCAGCTAAACAAGCGTTAATTGGAATTACTATTTCGCTGATCCTTTATGTAGTAATTAGTTTTGTAACAAAAGGGGATATAATACAAAGCAAGCGCTTTATTGAAAAGGCAAATGTTTTGAATAGATAAGATTAGATAGATATATAGATGATTAAATATCTAATGCAGGCAATTTATTCTGAGCTTCGAGTTCCCATGGGTTTTGGGCACCCATGGCTATCACGTTTAACTACTTTGTGGTTATTTAATTGACAATTGACAATGAAAATTTCAAATATTGTAATGGTGATTTTTGTGTGATGCTGCTCGCGTCGATTTGCATTCGGTCTGCCCTTAAAACAAAAATCTCCGTTAGGGGTTTATTACAACCCGCTAACGAAGACTTTCTAAGTTTTGTTTATCATACAAAGAGTCCACTCCGAAAACCCTCAAATAGTGAAACTGTCTTTTCGGTGTAGACTAAACAAACAATTAGTTATTCAGAAACTCTTTCCCTTTTGAGAGCATTGCACCTAAATTTTCAGGCTTTTCTAATACATTAAAACTTTCGAGCATTTGAGTAAACTCAGCTAACTTTTCCTCTCCTTCAGGTGAATTGTCTTGCTCAAGTTCGGCTCTTACAATTCTTATTTTCTCAGCATCTTGAATGCCCTCCATCAAGCGCTCGAAACGAATGGAGCTACGTCCTCCTGGATAAACAATATAGGTGTCGCCTGCAGGCCATGTTCTGAACCGAGAGTCAACAAGGGCGTTCTCTGTGTAACTGTTGTATGCCCAACGCAAGAAGCCATCGAAGCCTGCCGCCATAGTGTACCATCCAATAAAAGCTCCTTCTGTAGGTTCCGAAAAAGTAAACACATTGGGAAATACATCTGCACAACACACATACCATGTAGTAACATAGCCTTTCTCTGCACGATAAACTCTATCTTCTGCATCAACTGTGGCACCATGAGCAACACACAAATCGACTAATTGGTCGGGATATAGCTTATAACTTTTGTGATTATCAGCCAACGCTACGCCTAATGTTGGAGCTGTTTCTTTCAATAAAGCAAGCATTGCCTTCATCTCTTTGGGTGAACGCTCATCCATAGCAATCAGTGTTTTGTTTTCCCATCCTTTCAATTTCAAGTGCTCCATGAAATCAACAAGAAAAGGCTTCCAAAGTTCTTCATATTGCTTTGTACCAGGTGCGGCAGATACTTTTACCTCTTCCTTTGTTTCTTCATCAAAATAGAATAAGATATTGCCCCAAGGAACCATTGAATAGCAATTTATTTGTTTAGTAATACCCAAATCCATCATAAATTCTACCCAGTTATCAAATACAGTATAATCATACTCCCAGGTACCATCTGCTTTCTTTGTCCACTCGATCATGGTGTCAAACGGGTCTTCGGTTTGACCGTTCCATGGACGTTTATTTAATGTAGTAGTAATTACTTTTTGACCAGCCTGGGCTAACATTTGCATGGCTGGTTTTAATGCTTTCCAATGTGCGTCTGACCAAGGTTCTACACCTTCAGTACGTGCTATTGAATAAGGGTTTTGCCACAAATCTAAATGAAAAGCCCACTCTTTGAAATTGGGCAATGCTTTATCTAGAACATTGAGACTAAGTGTGAAATTTTCTTTCTGTTTACCATTGGCAAACAGTTCTAGATTGGCAGTATAAGCACCAGCAATGGCATCTGATGGTACATCTATGGTAATCCACACAGGACGTGCTGTTTCAGTATCAATGTTTATACAATCAATATTATCAAGCGCATCTGGACTTAATGATTGTGCATAATCTTCAGGTTTGCGTCGTCCACAACCTTCAGCAAATTCATCAGTTATGACATAGCGAACGAAACGTGTTTGGGTGTTATCGGCACTGATGGTTTCGCCATTATCTGTTTTAAAATCGGAAAGCTTGAGTTCGACACTTGGCACACTGTCTTTGCTCCAAAGAATGATTTGCGCCGACACTCTTTCTCCTTTCCAAGCGCTTCCGTTCCATTTTGTGCTACTCGCCACTTCTGGCACCTCATGTTGCATATAAAGGTTATCAATGTTCCCAACTGAAGCTTGCAAACCAGCAGGGACTGCCGACCAGTCTGTTGTAACTGTAACAGGTAGTTTAGCCTCTTCGTAAGTAGAGCAATCCTTTTGAGTGCTTTGTTGTGTGCAACTAGCTAAAGCGATTATAGCTATAAGTGAAAGGAATACTTTCTGAATTTGTTGTTTTAGTAATAATTTCATAATGAAGTTAATTAAACAGTTAATAATATATGTTGTTCTTAAGTACTTTGAAAAGAAAAATCTTCAATAGAATTGTTTCAAATATAACTAAAATCTCTTGTTTTATTTGCAACTTTTTTAATAAAAAGCTTTTTGTTGAGGCTTTCGTAGCAATCTATATCAATAACTCAAGTTTCCCACCCTCTAAAAAAAGCGCATTTGAGCATGTAAATAAATAAAAAAAGTGATGAAGTTTGAAGATAAATTGCTATCTTTGAAGTGGTTAAACAAAACATTAACAAATCCTAAA
>JAQVZQ010000085.1 GCA_028708095.1 Dysgonamonadaceae bacterium | reverse complement strand
AAAATCAAAAATTTAGCCTATCACCATTTTTTCAAAAAAAAGGACTTGAATTTTATCAAAATATTGTTAGATTACACTATAATTTTGGCTCTGAATTTTAAAAAGAGTGGTTTTCTTGCGAACACTACATATAATTTAATATTATGCGAGTAAAACATAGATTTAACATAATAAACCGCTTTTCTAGCGACAGTTTAAGTCCAAAAAAACATAATGTCGAATCTGAAATAGTCGATTTAATCAGTGAAAAGTAGTAAGTTTTAAGTGGTAAGAGCAATTAGTTTAATTATTTCTCCCAATGAGTTTAATCAGTTTTAAATAAATTAGTTCAATTAACCCCTTTCGTGTCACTCACAATTCTTCACCTCTCTCCCATCAATCCCTTTCTTATGTTAATCACTCTCTCCATCATTTCCCTCCTAAAAAACAAGATTCCCTTCAGAAAAAACTTTAATTCATACACAAACTGCCCTGACTTAATATCAGGAAAAACGTAGATAATTATAAAATAACTTGGTATGAAAAAAGAATATTTCTGATGTGTGTCAAAAACATTTCACATTACTAATCTGCGGATTTTCTAAAAATAAAGGGTGCTGGTTCTCTTAATTTACAAATAAAAGCGACCTAAAGCATTTGTATTTATTATAGACGAAACGACGGACTCGACTAACATGCAATTAGCTAAAACACAAAGCAGAAAAGGGACACAACAGACAATACCAACATGATTGATGTGGCATAAAGGGGAATATTGTTGGCGAAATGATAGAGTTGGCATTGAAAAATGGAGTTATATTTTGGATCGAAGAAAAATCTTGGGTTGAAAAAATGATGTCTGTTTTTACATATCGGATAAAAAATTATTGTAAATATGAAGTCACATTTTGAACGACGGATAAAAAATTTATGAAAATATGACGTCTGTTTTTGAGGGACGGATGAAAAATTGATGCAATTATGACAACTGTTTTATGGTGACGTATAAAAAATTGGTGTAAATATGACTTCATATTGAGTGTAATGATTTATCCTAGGGTATAAATATGACTCTATATTGGGTGTAATGATTTATCCTAGGGTATAAATATGACTCTATATTTAGTGCACGGATTTATCCTATGGTTTAAATATGACTCCATATTTAGTGATATTATAAATCTGGGGGTGAAAAAATGACTCCATAATTTGAACCGTAGATGAATAGTTGATGGACAATGTAATCGAAGCTTCCAGCTTCGAAGTTATTAAAAAAACCTTATTTGCATTTCAATTTCAATCTTGAGAACTTGGAATGTATTGAACCCTACGAGGCTTAGAATGCAAATTAAAAAACTGTTTTCGACGGAAAAACAGGAAGCATGTATTATTGGATAGCTTAACTTAATGACATTGGGCGCAAGTCTCTGACTTGTGCCTACACTCGCAGACAGCTATTTATCTCTACCCCTTATTACCCCCAATAACACGGATCTATACAATCATCAACCTAAAAATATTTTTCCAAAACTGCAATTTTCAGACAAATCTCGGTATAATACAACAGTTACAATAAAATTAAAAATATTCCATTATGACGAAAGCTCCAGATTTAACTCCAGCTAAACAGGAAGAAAGCACACCAAAACTAAGAAAACGTTCTCTACTTGAAGTATTAAACTATCATTTGCTTATCGATGAACTCGAGGAGCATCTTATTACCAACAAAAAACCATTTCTACTTAAAACTGCTGAAGAGTTAAAAGAATACCCAGAAATATTACACTATCTATCATTAGATGGTTCCACTCCAAAAAATGATAAAGATCGGTGCTACTTTCACTTAGAGGGTGTTGAAGTTGAACCAAACAGTGAAAACCGAAAGTATACTGCAGAAGATAATATGCATAAGAATATTCAACTCACAATTGTGTATTGGCACTCAGCTGTCAGCTGTCAGCGTTCAGCTGTCAGCTATTAGCGTTCAGCAATCAGCGTTCAGCACTCAGCTGTCAGCCATTAACAATTAATCATTAAACATTAAACATTAATCATTACATATAATATTGGAAATAAAAAAATTAAAACCCTACGAGACTTTTGGTGGCTATCACTTTTTCAAGCATATCTTATCAGAAAATGCCACCGATACAGAAGAAAATTTCGACCTGTTAATTTCTTACCTTGCCAGGACTTACGACCGAGTCAAGGTAGATGGTCAAGTATTAGCGGTGCATGTCTATTTTGATAATGATGAATCTCTCTTTATAGATGACCATCCCAGTTTTAAATATTGTCTTTTCCCTATCACTCGTCGAGAAGCATTGGCAAGGTTGTGGAATCTTAACGAGCTTTTTTGTATCAAAGAAGAAGATTACAGATTGAGAATAATAATTAATTTGAATGAACTCTTTGATGATACCTACGAAATCGAAGAGGTATTATCTATTAAAATAGTGGACACAAATATTTCAAAACTAAGACGAAAGACTACAGCCTTTTTCAAATACATTCCAAGTTATATCAATTGGAGATTACCTCCTAAGTGGACAATCTTTAGACGCTTCAGAGTGTACGAACCAGGGAGTAGAACGATGATATGATTGTGAAATAACCCGCATTATTCATTACACTTTTATTAATGCTATGTGTCAGTAACTAATACTCAAAGGTTTATTGACTTATTATATTTTAATACAAAGACCCATTAGTTAGAGCAAACTCATTGAAATAGTCCACGCTATCTGCGGAGTTCGACGCCTCGCATTTACACAGAGTTAAAAACGTGAATTATTCGGGTTATAACTCTATTGCGATACAACTGATTTGTATTGCAATAGGTTTTTTTGTGTTGTGAAGGTTGTTCTTTATAGCTTTACAAACAGGCTAATTACCAACCGATAAGACAACGATGCTCAAGTATGATTCTTTTTTAGAGGAAATAATGAAAAATGCACCATATTACTGAAAATTCTGTTTCAAAATGTGAAAATAACTGCTATCTTTATGGTCTTATAGAATTAAGCAAGAGAAAAGTATGGGAAATGTGGGGACAAGTCGTGATTTGTTCTGAATTGTTTCCACACCCATTGCCTTTTAGAGCAATAATATTGTATGGACAAAAACTCTCAACATCATCCTCTATTACGTTACGAACTTGATGGTCTGTCGCAACCAATGCGATGGCTATTGGAAAAAAATCTATTGCAGGGCAAAATACTTATATATGGTACTGATAGTTACGAAAGAGTACTATTGAGTAAGAAGGGCTACGACATAGAGGTGTGCAACAGAGATTATCAACCTACCCATCCAAAAGAGAAATTCGATACCATCATCTCCATCTATCTGTTCAATTGGCTCGACAACATAGAGCAAAACAATGTGCTACTATCGGTAAGCCGATTGTTGAAGCATGGGGGTAAGGCATATTTTGCTGTAAAACACCACTTCGGGTTCAAAAACATTTGCCTGAACGAGCAACACGAGATAGTGGAAACTGAAGCTAATGTTACCCTCCCTTTCAAAAAGGTATTCCAGGGCTACATACTCGATATTTACAAGTTTCAACACTTCAATATCATAAACCGCAACCGCTCGCAATGTCCCTACTGTTCGCCACAACAAGAGGTGATGCTCGAAAACGAGTATTCGTATGCCATGCTAAGCAATAGCCCCATATCTAAAGGTCATACACTGGTTATCCCCAAAAGACACGTTGCCAACTATTTCGACCTTACCATAAATGAACAGATAGCGTGTCAATTAACACTCAATAGATTGAAGAAAATTATCGACGAGGAGCACTCGCCTGATGGATACAGTGTGAGTATAAATATGAATGCTTGGGCAGGGCAGGGGGTAGATCATGTGGCGATTGAATTGGTGGCTAGGTATGAGAATAGTGAACGGGGTGAAAAGATTGGTTTTGAAGTGAATAAATGATCTTGATTAAAATTATTATAATTAAGGGTTGCTTTTATGCAAATTGTGTTTCAAGATGTGAATATAACTACTATCTTTATGGTTTGAGAGAGTTGACTGAATAAAATACATATTAGCACAGACACTCACCCCTTATTATGAAGGAGTAGTGCAAACATATTTTTAATACAAATATACACACAATCACATAGAACAAAGAATAAAACAAATAAATGGCAATAAAAAAAACAGAACTATACAGCAGTCTATGGGCTAGCTGTAATGAGCTAAGAGGCGGAATGGATGCAAGCCAGTACAAAGATTATGTGCTGGTTATGCTCTTTATAAAATACATTAGCGATAAATGGGGAGGACAACTCTATTCGCCCATCACTATTCCACAAGGGGCAAGCTTTGCCGATATGGTAAAGCTAAAAGGAAACCCTAACATTGGCGAATTGATTAACACCCAAATATTAGCACCTTTGGAAGAGGTGAATCGTTTGTCTGACTTTCCAGATTTTAACGATGTTACAAAATTAGGAAGTGGCAAAGAGATGGTAGACCGATTGAGCAACCTGATTGCTATTTTCGAAAACCCAGCACTCGATTTCAGTAAAAATAAATCGCAAGACGATGATATATTGGGTGATGCTTACGAATACCTGATGCGACATTTTGCTCAAGAGAGTGGCAAAAGCAAGGGACAATTTTATACTCCTGCCGAAGTGAGCCGTACAATGGCTGCAATTATTGGCATCAATGAAGCCGATACCAATTCAGACATCACCGTGTATGACCCAACCTGTGGTTCAGGTTCGTTGCTGCTTAGAGTGGGTAGCGAAACAGACAAAACTGTTACCCTTTACGGACAAGAGAAGGAAGCCACCACAGCAGGATTGGCACGCATGAATATGATTTTGCACAACAACCCAACTGCAGAAATAAAACAAGGCAACACCCTCTCCAACCCTCTCTTTCAAGAAAATGGAAACCTGAAGACTTTCGACTTTGTGGTGGCAAATCCTCCTTTTAGCGATAAGCGATGGAGTGCAGGACTGTCCCTGCCCGATGATGAGCCTTACAACCGTTTCAAGGATTTTGGCACTCCACCTTCAAAAAATGGCGATTATGCCTATCTGCTCCACATAGTCCGTTCACTTAAACGCCACGGAAAGGGTGCAATTATTCTACCACATGGAGTGCTTTTTAGAGGACATGCCGAAGCTGAAATTCGTAAAAATATTATCCAAAAGGGATATATCAAAGGAATTATCGGTTTGCCTGCCAACCTTTTCTATGGTACAGGTATTCCTGCAGCAATCATTGTAATAGATAAGGAAAATGCAACAAGTCGCAAAGGTCTCTTTATGATAAATGCCAGTGAAGGCTTTATCAAAGATGGCAATAAGAATCGACTACGCGAACAAGATATTCGTAAAATAACTGATGTGTTTAATGCACAACAGGAGATACCAGGCTATAGCCGAATGGTATCTGTGGCGGAGATAGAGGAGAATGAGTTTAACCTGAATATACCCCGCTATATCGAAAACCAAGAGACCGAAGATATACAAGATATAGAGGCACACCTGAAGGGTGGCATTCCTAATGCGGATATAGATGCACTGTCAGAGTTTTGGAAAGTTTTCCCCACATTGCGCACATCGCTTTTCGAAAAACAAAGCGATAACTACTCAAACTTAACCATTGAGCAGACCGAAATTAGAAATGTTATATTCTCTCACCCCGAGTTTATCTCTTTTATAGAGGAGATGGACAAGCTATTTGCCCATTGGAAAACAAAATACACCACCTACCTAAAAGAGCAAAGCATTGGGTTGAAACCAAAAGAGTTGATTGTGGAAATTGGTGAAGACCTGCTTCAAACTTATCAAAACAAACCCCTCGTAAACGAGTATGATATCTATCAACACCTAATGAGCTACTGGTACCAGACCATGCAAGACGACCTCTACATTGTGTCGGTAGATGGATGGGAAGCCAAAACGTATAGAATAGAGGTGGAGAATGCACGCAAGAAACTGGTAGATAAAGGGTGGACATGCGACCTTGTGCCAAAACAGTTGGTGGTGAATCGCTACTTCAAAGCAGAAAAAGAGGCAATTGAAACATTAGAATCTGAGAAAGAATCTATTGCAAGCCAATTGGCCGAAATGGAAGAGGAGCACAGTGCAGAGGATGGTTACTTTGCAGAGTTAGAGAAAGTGAACAGAGGTAATATCAATGCGCGCATAAAAGAGCTGAAGGGTGAAACCGATGTAGAAGAAGAGTTGAAGGTGCTGAACACTTACCTCGACTTGCTTACTAAACAGACCAACACCAACAGAGAGATCAAAGAAGCCGAAGCAGCCTTGGATGATAAACTCTATGCCAAATATCCAACACTAAGCCCTGAGGATGTGAAGCAACTGGTGGTGGACGACAAATGGATGCAGAGAATAGAGAGTGCACTGAAAGTAGAAATTGATCACATCAGCCAAACGCTTACCAACCGCATCAACGAATTGGCAGAACGCTACGAAACTTCGCTACCCGAAATAGACAAACAAGTGGCTGAGTTGGAAAACCGTGTGAATGCTCATCTTGAAAAAATGGGATTTGTGATATGACTAAGATGATTAAAACAGAAGAGATAGAAAACCTGATTTTCACCTTTAGAGATGAGCCCGTAATGGTAGATAGAGATTTAGCACAACTCTATCAAGTGGAAACAAAAGTTTTGAACCAATCAGTAAAAAGAAATTTAAATCGTTTTCCCGAAATGTTTAGATTCCAACTAAATGATAAAGAGCGAGATGAACTGGTCACAAATTGTGACCGGTTTGAAAACCTAAAACACTCCTCCGTAAATCCGTATGCTTTCACTGAGCAAGGTGTAGCAATGCTTTCGGCTGTTTTACGTAGTGATATTGCAGTTGAAGTGAGCATCCAAATTATACAAGCATTTGTAAGTATGAAGAGGTTTATCTCTACCAATGCTAATATATTTCAACGTCTTGATACGGTTGAAAAAAGACAATTTATTACTGATAAAAAAATAGATCAAGTTTTTAAAGCACTCGAAGATAAAAGTATAACACCCAAAGAGGGAGTCTTTTTTGATGGGCAAGTTTTTGATGCCTATCTTTTTATAAGCGATATCATTAAAAAGGCTGAATCATCAATTATTTTAATAGATAATTTTATAGATGAAACCGTTTTAACGATGCTTAGCAAACGGAGTGAAAAAGTAAGCGCAATTATATATACCAAACAGATAAGCAAACAATTGAAGTTAGACCTCACAAAGCACAATCAGCAATATAGTAAGGTGAAAATAAAAGTAATGCCCAATAGTCACGACCGTTTTCTTATTATCGACAATAAGGAACTTTACCACATTGGGGCATCGCTAAAAGATTTGGGCAAAAAATGGTTTGCTTTTTCACGTATGGATTCATTATTGAATGATGTGCTTGCTAAATTAAAACAATAAAGATGGAAGTAAAAGAAGGATATAAAAAAACGGAGGTGGGGGTGATACCTGAGGATTGGGAGGTGGATATAATTGATAATGTTTGCTCAATTACTACAGGAAACAAAAATACTCAAGATAGGATTGATGGTGCAAAATATCCGTTTTTTGTTCGCTCACAAACAATTGAAAGAATTGATACCTTTTCATTTGATGGTGAAGCTGTGCTAACTGCTGGTGATGGGGTTGGTACAGGAAAAGTTTTTCACTATATAAATGACAAATTTGATTTTCATCAAAGGGTATATAAAATGAGTCATTTTAAAGAAAATATGAATGGATACTTTTTCTATTTGTATTTCAGCAATCATTTTTACGATAGGATTATGCAAATGACAGCAAAGTCTTCTGTTGATTCTGTGAGGAGAGAAATGATTGCAAATATGAAAATCCTCATTCCTACATTACCGGAACAACAAACCATCGCCACCGTCCTCTCCGACACCGACAATTTAATACAAGCCTTAGAGAAAAAGATAGTCAAAAAAGAGTTGATCAAAAAAGGGGCAATGCAGCAATTGTTGGAGCCTAAGGAGGGGTGGGAGGAAGTTTTAATGCCAGAGGTGTGCTGGTTTCAGGAAGGACCAGGTGTTAGAAATACTCAGTTTACAAACTCAGGAGTAAAGCTATTAAATGGCACAAATATTGAAAAAGGTAAACTTTTACTAGAGAAAACAGAAAGATATATTTCTAATGAAGAAGCATATGGATGGTATTCACATTTCTTGGTTGATAATGGTGATATATTAATTGCTTGTTCCGGAGTATCAATAGAGAAGTTTCATGAAAAAGTGACATTTGCTGAAAGTAAACACTTACCTCTCTGTATGAATACAAGTACTATGAGATTTAAAATAAAATCATCGAACTTGGCTAAAGATTTCTTATTTCATTTCCTCAAATCTAATTCTTTTAAGGAGCAAATAGGAGGAAAAGCTACTGGTTCTGCTCAGTTAAATTTTGGGCCATCTCACGTTTCAAAAGTTTTTATAAATATGCCTTCAATAGAAGAGCAATCAAATAATGCCCAAATCCTCTCCGATATGGACAACGAAATAGAATTATTGCAAGAGAAACTATCAAAATACAAGCAAGTTAAACAGGGGTTGATGCAGGAGTTGTTGACTGGGAGGATTAGATTGGTGTAGAAAAATGTCTGAACTGTGATTGTTGGGAAAATGTCTGAACTGTGATTGATGTGATTTTTATGATATTCATGATTATATAAAACAGTAACACTATGATTAAGAAGGAGTACAAATATTCTGAACTGACAGGGGAGATTATTGGTGCAGCCATGGAGGTGCATCGCTTCTTAGGCAACGGATTTCAGGAGGTGATATATCAACGCGCATTGTCGCACGAATTGTTTTTGCGAAATATAGAGCATAAACGCGAAGTAGAGATGAATGTTTTTTACAAAGATATTCAGGTGGGAACACGACGTGTCGATTTTTTGATTTACGATAAAATAAGTGTTGAAATAAAAGCTGTAACAGCTATAGAACCTGTACACTTAGCACAAGCCATCAATTATTTAGAAGCCTACAATCTTGAAATAGGTTTGCTTATAAACTTTGGTGAAACTAAGTTGAGGTTTCATCGCTTAGAAAATAAGAAGTACAGAGCATAATCATGTTTTCAAAACAATCATATAGATCACAGTTCAAGACAGTTAATATCGAAATATACTATAAAATTATAAGCATAGCACATTGGAAGAGCGTTTCAAAATTTATTAACTATAAAATAATATCAGCATGAAAGTAGTAACTGTAAACGAGAGAGAGTACAAGCTTCCCAATAGTCAAAATAAATTCCAAAAAGCGATGTATGTGCATCTTATCAATTGGAAATGGGAGAACATAACAAAAGATGTTGGGCTAAATAAGTATAAAGGTGAGTTAATTGAATATGATGCTTTTCTACCTGAATCATATCGTTCAAAACTGCCTGTTATTTATAAACCAATAAAAACTGAACTTTTGGAACACAGCAAAATATATGATTTTAAGCTTCATCTTTACTTTAATCATATGGCAAGTTCACAAGCTGCCAATATAAATCTGTTTCTTCCCATATTATTGTCACCAAAAGCGAATGATATTCTACGTTTATTGAAACCAGACTTTAAAGAGTTGGCTAAAGATGAGCTTTACAAAGGATTCAGGATAGAGTATTGGGATGGAAACTCTAAGAAAGAAAAAGGTTTGCTTGGCGACCATAATGCAAGTACTGGAACAGATTCAGATATTGCTATTGCATACTATAATCATGATGATGAACTTTGTTTGTGGCTTTTTGAGCACAAATTGACAGAAAACTCATTTACTACTTGTGGTGGATATAAGAGCAAAGGCAATAAGACAAAAGAAAATTGTGATAAATCATTTGCTAATATCTTGAGTGAAAAAGAGTTATGTTATTATCACAGAAAATCTAAGTACAACTATTGGCACATTACAGATAAGCATCAATCTTTTTTTGCGAATCATCATGCATTTGAATCTTGCCCTTTTAGAAGAGGGATGAATCAGCTATGGAGAAATCAACTATTGGCAATGGCTGTAGAGAATGATGTAAACAATGATTTTAGAAATGTATGCTTCTCTGTAGTACATCATCCCGATAATCCATCTTTGAAAAAGACAATAGATGAATATAAAACCTTAATAGAGAACAATCCCAAATTTTCAACATTCACATCTAGGGATGTAATTGATAACGCATCTACTGTGGAAGATAAGGATGTTGAGGAGTGGATTGGGTGGTATAGGGGGTTGTATAGAGTGTAGAGGTAGAATAAAATATATAATGTATTCCTTAAATAAATGAAGACATGAATAAAATTGGAGCAAATAAGATTAGCACTTTACCTGTAAAGAATTTAATACTAAATAAAAGCACACCTCAAAGAGAGCAGCGTTTTGAGCACTTTTTGGTTCCTTATTATCAACGAGGTTATAGGTGGGAACAGGGGCATGTTGAAGCACTACTAGATGATATACATCAATTTATGGAATCTGGTGAAGACAATTATTGCCTGCAACCAATTGTTGTGAGCCCAGGTTTAGATGAAGATGGTCTGAATAGATGGGAGGTGATTGATGGTCAACAAAGATTAATTACTCTCTACATAATATTTAAACACATTAAAAAGCGAACCTTTAAAATAATCTTCGGAAATAGGGTTAAAAGCAACGAGTTTCTTGAAAATTTAAACAAAGATAAATATGACTATGATTATCCAGATCATGCATTTATGAGTCTAGCTCACCAAACCATAGAGAAGTGGTTTGAAGAGAAAGAAGAAAATGATGTTTCATATCTCGATAAATTTTATATAGTCCTAACAAATAATGTACAAGTAATTTGGTATGAAACTGAAGTGGAAACAGATGATGAGAAAATTGATATTTTCAATAGATTGAATATTGGGAAAATTCCATTGACAGATGCTGAGTTAATTAGGGCATTATTGTTATCTAAAATTAAATACGGATTGAGTGAAAGAGAATCGTATTTAAGACAATCAGAGATATCGAATGAATGGGCGCAGATGGAGTATGACTTGAGAAATGATGCGTTGTGGTACTTCTTGACAAGTGGAAAAGAATCGTTTGCCTCACATATTGAGTTTATTTTTAAAATATTGGCTGATGGAGATGCTAAGAAATACTCAACTTATTTGTGGTTCGAAAAGTATATAAAAAGTGAAACACAAGATGAAGAGAATAGAAAAGCTATAGAGTTGTGGGATAAAACTAAAGAGGTGTTTGCTAAGTTTAATTTTTGGTTTAAAGATAGAACCTTGTATCACCACATAGGTTTTTTGTTGATAAACAATGTCAAAATAAAAGACATTTTAGAAAACTCTGATAAAGATAAGTCTGATTTTAAGGAGTGGTTAATTCAAAAAGTAAAAGATCAAGTAAAAGGTATAGATATTGAAAATATAGGATACGGCGATAAAAAATTACTGAATGTTTTATTGCTATACAATATTTTGTCAATGGAGCAACTTATTGATAACTCTAATAATAGGTTCCCTTTCAACCATTATAAAAAAGTTGCAAATAACGGCGGTTGGAGTATAGAGCATATTCATGCACAACAATCAGAACCACTTGAAAAAGAAGAGGCTATAAGAGCCTGGATAAAAGAAACGTTATTGGCAATTGAAAATATATCAACAATAGAGAATGAAAGAATAGATAATCATAATGGTAATGATGTGTCAATTAAAACGGTTGACTTAAAAAATTATATAAGTAACTTGAAGTCATTTTTGAAGCAAGACTCTATTGATGTTAATGCATTTAATCATCTGAAAAATGAATTGATTGAAACTTTCAACTCATCATCTGTGCATGATTTAGATAATCTTGCACTGCTATCAAAAAAAGACAACTCTTCATTAAATAACTCTATTTTCCCAGTGAAGCGTAATAGAATTATAGCTATTGAAAAAGAAGGGAAATATGTTCCTCATTGTACGAGAAATGTTTTTTTGAAGTTTTATAGTAACTCAGATAATCAGCCTTATTATTGGAGTGTAAACGACAAAAAAGCTTATTACAAATCTATTAAAAATATTCTTAAACCTTATATTTGTTAGTATATGAACACGAAACACACATTCTGGAGTCTTTGTAATAGTTATGATAAAATTGAGATACCAATTATTCAAAGAGACTATGCTCAAGGACGAGATACGCCTGAAGTAAATAAGATTAGAGATGAGTTTATAAAT
>JAQVZQ010000409.1 GCA_028708095.1 Dysgonamonadaceae bacterium | reverse complement strand
GGAAAAATGGAAGTTGTGTTTGCATTGTTTTTTTTGCAAAAATACGACATTTTTAATTTGCGATATGAAAATCGATTAGATTCTTTAAATAAGACAGATAGAGTTTATCGGGTCAGGAGTTCTGAACTAAGTTGCTGATATTAGAATTGTCATGTTACAATTTCAATAACCGAGTTGCTGATATTAGAATTGTCATGTTACAATTTGAATAACTGAGTTGCCAATATTAGAATTGTCAAGTTACAATCAAAATAATTAAGTGCGCCAGTGTCCTGGTAAAGAGGGAGCTCCTGCTCCGTCATTTGTACTGCTCCTAGTTTGCACCACTGCTCCTCGTTTGCAACGAGGAGCTCATGGTTTACCCTATGGAATAATGCTTTGCATTAAAATCATCGATTTTATTCCACAGGGTGAACGTTTGTAACGCAAATGAGATCTGACACATAATTTAATCCCTACAATAAATAATGTCTGAACCATGATTGAAGGATGAATTAATTAGCATGATTTCTATACATGTGTATTCAATCTTAATAAGGTTGAGATAGTGGTAGCAATTGGCTGTTACTAAGGTTGAAATACAAATACAAATAAGGTTTTAAAAAAACAACCTCGAAGCTGGAAGCTCCGATTACATTGTCCATTGGTTAAGGGTTTATTCAAAAATCTTACGCTCTTCAGGGCTTAACTGCACCTCTCAATCTATCCACTGTGCAATGCCCAGTGCTATTGTCATTAAGGGCTTTGCCCTTTTTTGCTACTATTTTACCATCACATATTTCAAAGGTCACGGTATTTTGAAAATTCATTGTCAACTGTCAATTTTCAACTATCAATTGAAGCAAACCCCAACCACAAAGTGGTTAAACGTGAATAGCCATGGGTTTATTAACCCATGGAAACCAGCTAGAGAGCACTACAGAACCCTAAAATGGGTTCAATGCATTCCAAGTTATTAAGATTGAAATGCAAATTAAGTAAGATTTTCAAAAAATAGTATCGAAGCTGGAAACTTCGATTACATTGTCATTTGTCAATTATTTACATGTATTTTTCTGATTAAATTGAGAGATTTGGATGAACGTAAATTAGAATTCCGTCAACATGATCACCTCCATCTATTATAACTTTTTGGACATAAGCTGGTGTGATTTATGCATTATTTATTTCTAACGTTTCAATTATAGGGTTATATTTATGCATTATTTATTTCTAACGTTTCAATTATAGGGTTATATTTATACATTATTTATTTCTAACGTTTTAAATATAGGGTTATGAAGTCATTCTAAATATATATAATACCCCATCCTAACATCAAAATGTCTATTTTCATACTTAATCTACTAGATTATGACTCTATTTTATCTTCCACACACTTCAAAACATCACCTCCATATGTTGGAATAACTACTTTTATGATGAAATAGTCAAATATTAGTCCCAAAACATCATTATTTATTTATAACGTTTCAATTATAGGGTTAGTATTTGACCTTTTAATGTTTAAGAATTGAAATTCTAACGTTAGAATTATTACATTATATTTTAATAACTTGAAATTCTAACATCATTCTACGATGTATTTAATTATAAAAGAAGAGTTTTTGCTTTTGGTCTACAGATAAAAGATTACTAAAAAAGATTATCCTAACATTAAGAAGGGTATCATTAAGTTTGAAAGGCTCTGATCGGGAGACCATCGCCAGTCCTCTCTCATGGTTCAATAAGAGTTGATGACACTCATGATACAAAAAATATTCCCGAAGCTGGAAGCTCCGATTACATTGCAACTGTCAATTATTTACCAACCATTATTTATTACTTCCCAACACTCAACTGCCCCTTATTTCCCTGACTTGTGTCTCCTAATGTAATTTTCACAGACGATTGGTCTTTTTGAGGATGTGAGGAGGCAAAAATAAAATACATGAAGTATTCATTGTGATTTCATAACAAATATTCGTTTTTTTAAGTTTTGAAAGATTATGTTTTGTATATTTGAAGAGAATTTCACCAGTAGCATATGAGAGATATACGGGGAGTGTAATTAGAAAATGAATAATATTGAACAATGTAGGGACAGGTCGCGACCTGTCCTAATTAAAAACAACATATCCATCCAAATGAAAAACATTACATTAAAATGGAAGAACGTAAAAGAAATAGGATGGTAGATTTTGATTACGGTAGCAATAATCTCTATTATATAAACAAAACATTCTACTAATTCATTCACCCCTTCATCCAAGAATCCCTCACAAAGTAATACCCATTCTTTTCCTCAACTTTTGCAGATATAACATGTGCATCATGATAAAAGAAAGCCCTGCGACCTTCCAAAATTATTTGATCTAACAATCGCTTTTTCTCTTCCATTGCCAATGCAGCATTATTATCGAATGCTGATAACCAACCCAGTGAAACGTGAGAAGAGGTAGGTACAACATCTCCAGTGAATGCAATGTTTTCTTTATCCGTGTCTATAAATACGGCAATTTGTCCGGGTGTGTGTCCATCATAAAGTTGTAGGGTCAGTCCTTTGAAAAGCGTTGTATCGCTTTCGATTAATGTTAGCTGGTTGGAGTCAAATACTGGTTCAATATTCTCAGCGAAGAATGAATCTTTTTCGTATATTCGAGGATTACGGTAGTTTTCCCATTGAGCTTTGCTTAACCAATAGGTAGCATTGGGAAAAGTAGGAATGGTTTTTTGGTTATCGTCAAAACAAGTGGCATATCCACAATGGTCAAAGTGGAGGTGTGTTAATATAACATCGGTGATTTCGTGTGGTGTGTAGCCAATTTGTTTAATTTCAGAACTCCTGACCCGATAAACTCTATCTATCTTATTTAAAGAATCTAATCGATTTTCATATCGCAAATTAAAAATGTCGTACTTTTGCAAAAAAACAATGCAAACACAACTTCCATTTTTCCCAG
>JAQVZQ010000084.1 GCA_028708095.1 Dysgonamonadaceae bacterium | reverse complement strand
CCATTCCTGCAGAAAAAGTAACTGCATGAGCTTCGGCAATTCCTACATCAAATGCCCTTTTAGGGAACTCTTTCATCATATGAACCATGGAACATCCAGTTGGCATAGCTGGTGTTACTCCAACTATCTTATCATTAGAAGCAGCTAACTCTGTTAAAGTATGACCAAAAACATCTTGATAAAGTTGTGGCTGATTTTTGCTTTTCCTGTTAATTCTTTCACCTGTTTTCTTATTAAATAAACCAGGAGCATGCCACACAGTAGCTGCATCTTCAGCAGGTTTATATCCTTTCCCTTTTACAGTACGTATATGCAAAAGTTTAGGCCCATCCATATTTTTGATATTACCCAAAACACGAATCAATGAAGGCAAATCATTCCCATCAACAACTCCAAAGTAACGAATATTAAATCCTTCAAAAATATTTTGTTGACGTGTTAGAAGCGATTTTAAACTATTGTTAAAACGAAGAATAAAATTCTTTTTCTCTTCGCTAATAAGATTTCTACGTTTAAATTGATTGTAAATACCGTAACGTAATTTATTATATAAGGAAGAGGATGTCATTTTCACTAAGTAATCCTTCATTCCCCCTACATTTGCATCTATAGACATATCATTATCATTCAGAATAATGAGAAGATTATTCGGCTGAGCGCAAGCATTGTTTAGCCCTTCATAAGCAAGCCCGCCTGTCATAGCACCATCGCCTATAATGGCTACAACTTTTTGCTCTGAATTCCCAATCAAGTTAGCTGCTACAGCCATGCCTAATGCTGCTGATATTGATGTTGATGCATGACCAGCAATAAACGTATCATACTCACTCTCTTCTGGATTGGTAAAACCTGATATACCACCAAACTTTCGATTTGTATGAAATTGATCACGTCTTCCTGTCAAAATTTTATGGCTATAAGCTTGGTGACCTACGTCCCAAACTAAACGATCAAAAGGAGTGTTGTACAAATAGTGAAGAGCAACTGTCAATTCAACTGTTCCTAAACTAGATGCAAAATGTCCCGGATTATGAGATAGTTGATCAATAATAAACTCTCTTAACTCACTACAAACAGTGAGAAGCTGACCCATCGTTAAATCCTTTAAATCATCTGGACTATTTATATTTTTCAGTAATTCCATTTGTTATATATTCTTGTCTATGCCTTTTTCTTATCAAAGACTCAAAAACAAAGGTTTTTATTTCATGCACTAATTAATAATAGATAGTTTATAAAGATTATTTCATCTAAAAGAGTTAGTAAAAAACCTCTAATAAGTAAATCAAAGTAATGGCGTACTATAACCTCAAAATATTTTAGTTTGCCATATCAGATAGAAACTTAATTCTAATTAATCTTATTTCAGTCTCCTCATATTCTGGCAGTTCTTCAATTGCTTCATTAATATTATCGGTTTCAGCCTCTTGAAAGAAATCGTATATGTCTTGTAGTATATCTTGATCCATTACTTCATTTATGAAGTAGTCTATATTAATTTTTGTGCCAGAATATACTATAGCTTCTATCTCCATAAGTAAGTCTTCAAACTCTATCCCTTTAGATTCAGCTAAATCATCTAAAGCTACTTTCCTATCAATGCCTTGAACAATAGAAACTTTGAGTTTTGATTTATTTGCTACTGTACGCACACGTAAGTCTTCTGGGCGCTCGATTTCGTTTTCTTCAACGTGTTTTTTTATAAGCTCAACAAACTCTTTACCATATCTTTTGGCTTTTCCTGCACCTACACCTGGCATATTTTGCAACTCTTCTATTGAAATTGGATAAGTTGTAGCCATGGCTTCTAATGAAGGATTCTGAAATATTACATAAGGAGGTACATTTAGTTTTTTTGATAGTTTTTTTCGCAAATCCTTCATCATTGAAAAAAGAGCAGGATCTACTGCACCTGAACTTCCTCCAACGGATAAAATTATATCATCGTCACCAATGTCTTCTTCCAAATCTAAAGAATCTTCTTTAGTAATCTTAAACGACACTGGTTTTTTTAAAAAATCTTTGCCTTTTTTTGTAATCTTAAGAAGACCATAATTCTCTATGTCTTTTTTCAAGTAATTTTCAAGTAATGCATAACGTATCACAGTATCCCATGTCATTGCATCTTCATCTGAACCCGATCCGAATTCCTCTAAATCATTATGACCAAAAGTTTCAATTTCGGATGTTTCATTTCCTGTTAAGAAATTGATCATATAATCGGTTTTATGTTTTTCTTTAAGTACCTTAATAGCTTCTAAAACCGTAATTAATAATTCTTTTGCTTCCACTCTTATTTTTGGATTTAAACAGTTATCACACTGTCCACAATTAACTTGATCATAATCTTCTCCGAAATAATGTAAGAGAAATCTTCTCCGGCAGATAGATGTTTCAGCATATGATGCTGTCTCATTTAATAATTGTCGACCTATTTCTTGTTCTGCTACAGGCTTACCCTGCATAAAACGTTCTAATTTTTGTAAATCTTTCTCTGAATAAAAGGTAATGCATTTCCCCTCTCCACCGTCACGTCCCGAACGGCCAGTTTCTTGATAGTAGCCTTCTAAGCTCTTAGGAATATCGTAATGAATTACGAAACGCACATCAGGTTTATCAATACCCATTCCAAATGCAATAGTTGCAACAATGACATCAACTTTTTCCATTAAAAAAGCATCTTGATTGTCACTTCGTGTTACTGGATCCATACCTGCGTGATAGGGTAATGCAAGAATATTATTGGCTTGTAATATTTCAGCAAAGTCATTTACTTTTTTCCTACTAAGACAATAAACTATTCCAGATTTTCCTTTATGAGAAAGAATATATTTGATAATGTCGCTGTCAACCTTTTCCGTTTTCTTGCGTACTTCATAGTAAAGATTGGGACGATTAAACGAAGATTTAAACACAGCTGCGTTTATCATTCCTAAACTCTTTTGAATATCGTCTTGAACTTTTGGAGTTGCTGTAGCTGTGAGAGCAATAACTGGTTTAACTCCAATTTCAGTAATAATAGCTCTTATTCTTCTATATTCAGGTCTAAAATCGTGTCCCCATTCAGAAATACAATGAGCTTCATCAACTGCATAAAATGATATTGTTATCTGACGTAAAAAATCAATATTATCTTGTTTTGTCAAAGATTCCGGTGCTACATATAGTAGCTTTGTCTTACCACTTGAAACATCTATTTTTACTTTTTCTATTTCTGTTTTTGTTAACGAGGAATTGAGAAAATGGGCAATACCATCCTCTTCACCGTAGTTACGCATTGCATCGACTTGGTTTTTCATTAAAGCAATGAGCGGAGAAATAACAATAGCCGTTCCCTCCAACATTAATGCAGGCAGTTGATAGCATAAGGATTTGCCCCCACCAGTTGGCATCAACACAAATGTATCGTTCTCATTTAACACACTCGCAATTACTAACTCTTGGTTACCTTTAAAAGTATCAAAGCCAAAAAACTTTTTCAATCTCTTATATAAGACTTCTTTATCCATTTCTAGTATATGTGGAAATTTATTTTGAATTTGATTGTTCATTAAATATTGAAATCAAGTTAAATCTTTAAACTTCCGTTGAATTAATTTAGTCTAAGGTAAGAGATAAAAATTGAATATGGAAAAAATGGAATGTTAAATATGTCTTTTTTGATGAGCTAACTAATTTTAATTGAATAAAATTAATCTAACAGACTGATTATAAGTTTTATTTGCAACAAAAAAATATTAGCCAGCCTACTATAACATGCTATGCAACACGCAAGCTTTCTATATTTGATTTTTGTAATTTTTCTATAGCAAAACTACGGGTTATATGAAGTTGTTTAGTATTTTCACTTGGCATAGAAAACATAGAGTCCATCATTATAGCCTCAACAATAGAACGGAGTCCACGTGCACCTAGTTTAAATTCTAAAGCTTTATCGACAATGTATTCATATACATCTTCATCAAATGTGAGTGTTATTTTATCCATTTCAAACAATTTGATATATTGTTTAGTGATAGAGTTTTTAGGCTCTGTTAGTATCCGCAACAGTGCATCTTTATCTAATGGATTTAAATATGTAAGAATTGGCAAACGTCCAATAATCTCAGGAATTAATCCAAAGGATTTAAGATCTAAAGGAGTAATATATTGCATCATATTCTTACGATCAATATGAGAAGTATCTCTACTTGCAGAATATCCCACAACTCGTGTATTGAGACGTTGTGCAATTCTTTTTTCGATGCCATCAAATGCTCCTCCACAGATGAATAAAATATTTTTGGTATCAACAGGAATCATTTTTTGATCGGGATGTTTACGTCCTCCCTGAGGTGGAACATTTATTATAGAGCCCTCCAGCAATTTTAATAATCCTTGTTGCACACCCTCTCCACTTACATCACGTGTTATTGAAGGATTGTCACTTTTACGCGCTATCTTATCTATTTCATCAATAAATACTATACCTCTTTCTGCAGCTGCAACATCATAATCTGCAACTTGCAATAATCGGGTAAGAATACTTTCAATATCCTCTCCAACATATCCTGCTTCAGTTAAAACTGTCGCATCAACAATGGTTAAGGGTACTTTCAACATTTTCGCAATAGTACGTGCTAGCAAGGTTTTACCTGTTCCAGTTGATCCTACCATAATGATATTGGATTTTTCGATTTCCACATCATCCTTGGAATCTTTTTGTAGCAATCGTTTATAATGATTGTAGACAGCAACAGATAAATAACGTTTTGCATCTTCCTGACCAATGACATATTCATCTACAAATGATTTAATCTCTTTTGGTTTAGGCAATTTGCTTAATGTGAAACCAGGGGCAAGTTTACTGTCTTTCTTTAGTGAATCATTTACTATACCATGAGCTTGTTCCACACATAAATCGCATATATGACCAGTTACACCAGCAATCAACAGATTTACATCATTATCAACTCTACCACAAAAACTGCAAGTATTTCTACTAGGACTTTTTTTAGCCATTTTCTAATTTCTATCGCTTTATCTATTAAATATTATTTATTTTACTTCTTAACAAGTACATCATCCACCATTCCATATTCTTTTGCTTCGGAAGCTGTCATCCAAAAATCTCTATCAGAATCCCGTGCAACCTCTTCTATAGGTTTACCAGAATGTTTAGAAATAATAGCAAACAGCTCTTGCTTAACTTTTGCAATTTCACGTGCTGTAATTTCAATATCAGAAGCTTGCCCTTGCACACCACCAAGAGGCTGATGTATCATTACACGTGAATGAGTCAAAGCAAAACGTTTTTTTTCTGAACCTGAAACCAACAATACGGCAGCCATAGAAGCAGCAATCCCAGTACAAATCGTTGATATGTCGCTTGTTATGAATTGCATAGTGTCATACACACCATATCCTGCATAAACTGATCCTCCAGGAGAGTTTATGTAAATTGAAATATCTTTACCTGTGTCAGAAGAATCTAAATAGAGGAGTTGCGCTTGAATAACATTGGCTGTATAATCATCAATCTGAGTTCCTAAAAAGATGATGCGGTCCATCATTAGGCGTGAAAAAACATCCATTTGAGCAACATTCAACTGTCTTTCCTCTATAATTGTTGGAGAAATAAAACTGCTTGTAATTTGAGTGTAATTGTCTAATGACAAGCCATTCATACCTAAATGTTTTACTGCGTATTTTCTAAAATCTTTATTCATATTTTTATTGTTAAACCAACTATTAAATTGGAGTTCTATTATAATTATAATTCTATTGCATTATAACAATGCAAAAAAGATGCTATTATTGTGCCAAAGTTATAACTATAAAAAAGCAAAAGGCTTTTACTCATCAAAACATGCACGAAACAAAGTTAAGAATAAAATTTAAAAATTCTACAAAACAACTTTGTTAATGTCTTGTCAACTATAAAAGCCCTCTGCGTTAACCTATAAAGAGTTTATTCCTCTATATTGTTCTCAATTCCAGCATCTTTATTTTCTTCTTTCTCATCTATCATTTCAACTTCAACTGAATCTTCAACTTCTTGCGAATCTTCTACATTTCCCTGCTCGTCATCTATCTTTTGTGATTCCCTTGCAGTGAGAGTGGTAAATTCATCGGCTGTAATTACTTTTTCCTCAACACTTATATTGTCTTTCAACCAAATTGCAATTTTATTTTCTATAACTCTTGAAACTAAACCGTTTACAGTTTCTTCTTTTTCGAGCATGCGTTTCACATAATCCTGTAGCATTTCCGCAGGAAGATTGCTCATTCCATATTGTGCAAACTGCATTTGTGCAACTTGTGTTGCTAACTCTTGTACATCAGATGCTTCAGTTTTGATATCGTTGTCTTTAACAATCTTTTCTTTTGCAAGCTGATATTTTATATCATTCAGGATATTAGGAAAATCTTTTTCAATAAGTTCATCCGTAGCTTCTTCGTTTGATAATTTCAACCATTTCTTCAAAAACTCTTCTGGAAGCTCTAAATCTTGAAGTTTATCAAGCATCACCTCACGTGCTTCTCTCATAAAAAGATAATCAGCATCAGGAACAAATTGATTGTTTAGTGACTCTTCAATTTTAATTTTAAAAGCGTCTTCATCATCAACAATACCTTCGCCTAAGACCTTATCAAAAAGTTCTTGATTCAATTCAGCTTCTTTAAAACGTGTGATTTCTGCAATGGAAAATTTAAAATCTGATGTTATTCCTGAAACCTCTTCTTTTGGAATGCCAAGAAATGAAGCAATTTCAGACTCATTGTCATATGCTTTTGAAGGATTTATAATAACTTCATCACCAGCATTCGCACCAACAAATCGATTTTTTATTTCCTCATCTTTCTTGATATATGAAGGCATCAAAATTGCTTCCTCCACAACAATTCCGTCTTCTTTTAGCTCTCCATTTTCCAACTCTACAACCTTACCTTTTATTAAATCAGTTTCTATTGCAGACTCTTCAATTTTATCATATGTGCCAAAATTCTGTTTGTATGAATCTAACTGCTGCTCAAGTTTTTCATTTTCTAATTTAACCTTATAGTATGGTATTGTATCGTTTTTATCGAACACCATATTTAACTCCGGAGCTAATCCAATTTCAAAATCGAAAGTAAACTTCTCATCTTTCTCTAAATCTAATTCTTTATCCAAGTTCTCTTTAGGTAATGGCTCACCTAAAAGAGGAAGTTTGTTCTCTTGAATATAATTTGACAAACTAGTGTTTATCAATTTATTCACCTCTTCAGTCATCACAGATGTGCCATAAAGCTTTTTAATCACACCCATCGGAACTTTTCCTTGGCGGAAGCCAGGGATATTTGCTTTACGTCGAAATTGGTTTAACGATTTATTTACGTTTTCTTGAAAATCGGCTCTTTCCATTTCAATGGTTATTACGCCGTTTACATTATCAGTTTTATTGAGCGATATATTCATCCCAATGCTTTATTTATTTAGTTAATTATTAAATTTTGCTTTTTATCTTAGTGAAGAAACTTTGAAGTATGAAAATCAAACGATTTGGATTAACTTTCTCCATTTAGTTTAGAAGTGCAAAATTAATTTTATTATTCCAATATGCAAAGAATATCTATCTATATTTTATTATCTTATATTTGCAGCGCATCTCTTCATAAAGTTTTATATTACAAATCTTTATTCAATTGAAGATTCATAAATGATTAAACCAGCATTCTATTTATCACATTGCGGTTGCGTAAGTGTTTTTTCAAATTAACTATATCATTCAATTCATACATATAATTTGTCTTTGTGAAAATAGACTCAAGCCAATGAGTCTGAAAACCCTATTTAATGATGAGTCCTCATAAACTTTAAACCTTGATTTGTTGTTATTTTAAGAGTATTTACCTATACGAATTGAGCAATAGTAGTGCCTGACTGACATATAATTATTATTTTTGATGAAGAATAGTTTTTTTTATTTTAAAACAAAAGAATAAACCACACATAAGCTTATTACATTATGAAATACAACTTGTTCTATTATTTACTGACAATTCAATTATTAGTATCCTGTGGGAGCTTAAAACAATCTTATCAATACGATATCGTTAACATGACGGGAACTATTATAGAGATGAATAAGGAACAGGGGACAAATCAAGATATGCAAGCATTTGTAGATAAATACAAAGGAACAATTGACAAAGAGATGAACGAAGTCATTGGCGGGTCATCGGAGTTTATGCAAAAAGGACGTCCTGAAAGTTTGCTTACAAACTTCACATCAGATGTGATGAGAAAACATGGTGATAAACATTTTACAACTGGCGCAGATATAGCACTAATGAATGTGAATGGACATAGAGCCACCTTGCCGAAAGGTAAAATAACTCTTGGCAACCTATATGAGGTATATCCTTTTGACAATGCCATTACTTTTGTAGAACTTAAAGGCGAAGACCTTACAAAAATATTTGAAGCATATGCAAGAATTGGCGGTGCAGGTATTTCCTCCAACGCACATTTAGTAGTTAAAGACAGAAAGTTAATAAGTGCCACATTAGACGGGAAAACAATTGATAACAGCAAAATATATAATATTGTAACAATTGATTATCTTGCAGATGGCAATGACAATATGAATGCATTAAGGAACGCTGTAAAAATAGAGCATACTGGCATAACATTACGCGACATTATGATTGATTATGTTCGCGAACAAACAGCTAAAGGCAAAATCCTTACATCTAAAATAGATGGAAGAATTACAATTGAATAATCAAAAATGAAGATATGAAACAATATATTATTACATTAATACTACTCCTGAACATAACCATTGGTATACAAGCTCAAGAATTGATTATTATTCACACAAATGATACGCATAGTAGAATAGAACCATTGCCTGACACCGATAAGTACAACCCTGATTTAGGAGGTGTTGTACGAAGAGCTGCTTATATAGAAAAAATGAGGAAAGAACATGAAAATGTTTTGCTTTTCGATGCTGGTGATTTTGTCCAAGGCACACCCTACTTCAATATGTTTAAAGGTGATGTGGAAGTGGAAGCTATGAATATATTGAACTATGATGCAGTGACATTAGGGAATCATGAGTTTGATTATGGAATGGACGTTCTAACTAATATCGTAAAAAAAGCCAAGTTCCCAATTGTATGTACCAATTATGACTTCTCTCAAACAGAAATTGCTAGTTACATTAAACCTTATCACATTATTTACAAAAATGGCGTAAAAATTGGAATATTAGGTGCAAATATCAACCCTGTAGGACTCATTGCATCTACACATTATGATGGAATGAAATTTCTGTCACCCATCGAAACTGCAAATAAAACTGCAGAGATGCTTCGCAAAGAGCAAAATTGTGATGTTGTTATTTGTCTTTCACATTTAGGATATAGAAATGAACTTGAACTTGCCGAAAAATCGCACAATATTGACATCATTATCGGTGGACACAGCCATACCTTTATGACTAAACCTGTATATCGTAAAAATCTTGATGGAAACGAAGTTTTGGTTTTTCAAACTTCAGGACGAGGCGCATATGTGGGACGTATTGATGTAAAACTCCAAAAGACAAAAAGAAACTAACATTTACCCTACTATTTTATTTTTAGACAATCTCGCAATCTCGTTTTACAAATGAAAAAAACTTTTTTACTGGTTGCATTTGTGCTGTTACTACAACTTGTTGCAGCACAAATTCAACCCAATATTTATAGACAAGCTGATCAAACAAAGATGAATGCATGGGTAGACTCTGTCTATTCATCCTTAACTGTTGACCAACAAATAGGTCAACTTTTTATGATAATTGCAGAAACTCAGACTACAGAGACCAATAAAAAACTAATAAATCGATACATTCAAGAACAAAAAATTGGAGGAATTTTATTTTCAAAAGGCACTATAGTAAATCAAGCTACATTAACTAATTATGCGCAGCAGAATTCAACAACACCTCTATTCATCGGATTGGACGGAGAGTGGGGATTGAATATGCGATTAACAGATGCTCCAAAATTTCCACGCAATATGGTTTTAGGTGCACTTAAAAGTGATTCATTACTTTACTTGTATGGAAAAGAAGTAGCACGCCAAAGTAAAGAGCTAGGTATTCATATAAATTTTGCACCTGTTCTTGATGTTAACAGCAATCCCAAAAACCCTGTCATTGGAGATCGCTCTTTTGGCGAGAGACCTGAATTGGTGGCCGTTAAAGGTGTCGCTTATGCGCGCGGATTGGAAGATGGTGGAGTAATGGCAGTGGCCAAACACTTTCCTGGACATGGAGACACAGCTGAAGATTCTCACAAAACATTGCCCACCATCATTCATTCAAAAGAGAGGTTAGAAGAAATTGAACTTTTCCCCTTCACTTCATATATTAATGCTGGATTATCTGGAATGACGATTGGACATTTAAATGTGCCATCGCTTGAGACCAATGGCTTGCCTTCAACTCTAACTGCAAGTATCGGAAAAAATCTTTTAAAAGATGAAATGGGTTTCTCAGGCTTGACCTTTACGGATGGTATGGCCATGAGGGGTGTTTCTAACCAGCATTCGATGAGCGTAAAAGCCATACTCGCTGGAAACGATATCATTTTAGGTGTCCCTAATATTAAAAGCGAGTTCCAATCGGTGAAACAAGCTGTAGAACAAAACACCATCTCCAAAGAGGTTTTGGAAAGGAATGTAAGAAAGATATTAGCTTACAAATATATATTAGGAGTTCACCAATTCAACCCCATCTCAACAAAAGAAGTTGTAAGAAACATCAATACCACTTATGCTGAGTGGTTGATTCGCAAACTACACGATTCATCCATCACGCTGTTGAAAAACAACCATAAAGTTCTTCCCGTAAAAGATTTGGATAAAAAGAAAATCGCCTCTGTTGCTATTGGTTCAACGAGTATAACACCTTTTCAAAAGTGGATGAAGAAGTATGGCGATGTAAACACATTCCAAATAAATCAATCGGAGCAATTAAATAGCATTGAGAAGAATTTAAAGAATTATGACATAATTATCTATTCTGTACATTCTCGGTATATACATGATACACCTGCATTGCAAGCATTGTTGAAGAATGAAAAAACAGTACTGGTATTTTTCACCTCACCCTATTTCTTAAACACGTTTATTCAATCGACAGATAAAGCCGACGCTGTTGTGTTGGCACACACAAATGACGAGTATTCCCAAATAAGTGCTGCACAAAGTATTTTTGGTGGAATTGCCATGAATGGTATTTTACCTGTGACAACAGGAGAGTACAAAGCAACCAGCGGTTTAGTAACATCTAAAACCCGCTTATCCTATCAACTACCCGAAGAAGTAGGTATCAGTTCTGAACGTTTATATTCTATTGAAAGAATTGCATTAGAGGGAATACGACAAAAAGCATACCCTGGTTGTCAAATTTTAATAGCAAAAGAAGGCGTGGTAATTTATGATAAATCATTTGGAAGTTTTGAATATGGGCTAAGTAGCAAAGTTACCGATGAAACCGTGTATGACTTGGCGTCAATAACCAAAGCAAGTGCTACCCTTCCCGCAATAATGAAACTGTATGACAATAAAAGGTTGCACCTTCGTGATCAGCTTCAAAAGTTTATTCCAGAAACAAAAAAAACCAACAAAGCCAATATAACCATAAGAGAGACACTGTTGCATGAATCTGGAATTGTGCCATATATCCCCTACTATACTTTCGCTATAGATAAAGACAGTTATACTGGCCCATTGCTTTCAAAAAAAAGATCAAACGTATATAATTTGCGCTTCTCAGGAATGTGGGGAAAAGGTGATTACAAGTTTAAATCTAATTTGATTTCTGGAGTTAATACACCCACGTTTAACTTGCCAGTCTCGGATAAAATGTTTGCAAGTGAAGAAATGCAAAAAACCATGCTCTCTGAGATAATTGCTACCAATCTTCGTCCGAAACGATACGCTTATAGTTGCCTTAACTTTATGTTACTGAAAGAAGTAGTGGAGAGCATTTCTAAAGATGATTTGAACGTATATGTACAGAAGAACTTCTTTAAAAAACTGGGTGCAACCACAACCACTTTCCAACCCCTTCTTTATATGAGTGCAGAAAACATAGCACCCACCGAGAACGATGCATTTTTCAGAAAACAAACTCTCAAAGGATATGTACATGATGAAGGTGCTGCTCTTTTTGGTGGCATCTCAGGAAATGCTGGATTGTTTTCTACAGCTAACGACTTGGCTAAACTATATCAGATGTTTCTCAATGGAGGCACGTATGGTGGTGATCGGTTCTTAAGCGAAGAAACAGTGCGACTTTTTACAACAACCAAAAGCAGTGTAAGCAGACGTGGGCTAGGTTTTGATAAACCTGATATACGAAATAACAATGCAAGCCCAACAAGCCCACAAGCCCCTATATCAGTTTATGGTCATATAGGATATACAGGAACTAGTTTTTGGATAGACCCTG
>JAQVZQ010000083.1 GCA_028708095.1 Dysgonamonadaceae bacterium | reverse complement strand
GGACTAGGAAATAAACCTGCTTCTAAGTTGTACGAGAAATATGGTTTTAAAGAGATTGAACAATGGGATACAGATCACGGAGTGAGAAAAGTGAAATTTGAGAAAAGGATAATAAATAAATAAACAAAAATATGAAACTTGCTGAAGCCCTTTTATTAAGAGCAGACCTGATGAAGAAAATAGATCATCTTCAAAATAGAATTACACCAGTGTTAATTGTGTCCGATGATAGACTTCCACAAGAAGACCCAAATAAGCTAATGGCTCAATTAAGAAAAGCTATTCAAGACTTAGAATCCTTAGTCATTAGAATAAATAAAACGAATAATGAAACACCTGTTGAAGGCGAAGGACTCCTTATGGAGGCGCTTGCAAAAAGAGATTCTTTGAAAATGCTTTCTGAGAAACTAAGAAACATTCGATACGCTGCACAAATCAACAATAGTGGTGATAAAAATCTTAAAACTACCATTGATATAAAGAGTTTGCAAATAGAAATGGATCAAGTAGGAAGAGCATTTAGAGAAATTGATAGTAAAATTCAAGGAATTAACTGGCTCACTGAGTTAATAGATTAAACCAAGAGACTAGAATAGTCGGAGCGAGTACTAGCCCCTTTTCCTGGGTGTGTGTTTTCGGGGCAAATTGAAAACTCTACCCAATATTAACGCTGCTAGGGTTGCGGCAAAAAAGTATTGTTTAAGACCCATTACTATTCAATTATTACAAGTGTATTTTGTATAATTTACTACCAAGTACTGACCGACTATTCTTTTAAATAACAAAGATGAACACACAAAAAAAGGTTGCTAATTGGCAACCTTTTTTTATTCATAGAAAATTCTACAAAGAATATGTATTATGCTTTCGCTTTGGCTAATGTTTTTTTAGCAGCAATTGCTAACATAAGTCCTGGAACAGCTAATGCTATAGATAAAACAGGAAGACTCATTGCAAAGTATTTGCTAAGAAGAATACCACCAACCGAAGACGCTATCATAATAGAAAAATTAAACATACACGATTGAATAGAAGTGGCTATATCTTTTGCTTTATCTACTTGTCGGCCCACAGCAGCTTGAAACAGTGCAACTAAAGGACCAAATGAAACTCCCCAAAGAAAAAACCCAAAATGTGATATTCCAACAGTTCCTCCAAAAACAAGGAATATTGTCATTGCTAATACAAGTAGGGCAAACATTAAAATAGTGAGGAGTTGCAAATAGTTGTCAGTGTATTTTATTGCAACAACAACAGAAAGCAGAGAACCTAAACCAAACATTATCAAAGCCATTTCGATACCTCCTGCTAATTGCATAGTTTCTATTAAACTAGCAATATATACATACACTCCGTAATGAGCAACAACTCCTAAGACGGTGAAAAGTATGACCATTTGCACAGCCTTTATTTTCAGCATAGCAAAAGGAGAAACTTCACTGGTTAATTTCTCTCCCTTTAGAGAAGGTAGCATAATCATACTTAGTATACCGATTACTACAATTACTATTGCAATTACTATAAATTCGGTTCTCCAGCCATAGTTATCTCCAATCCATGTCATTAAGGGCATACCTAGGCTGATGCCTAATGTTGTACCAGCCATTATTACTGCAACTGCTTTACCAGATTCTTTAGGCGACACCAATCGCATACCGTAGGCAGCTATCATGGGCCACATTATACCAGCACAAATACCACCAAAAACTCGCATGGAAACAACTACAGCATAATTACTGACGAAGGCAACAATAAAATTAGAAATTGCAAAACCCCCTAGTAGCAAAAGCAATAATAGCTTGCGATTGTAGTGCATAGTTACAGAAATAAGCGGAATCGAAAAGATAGCTGATGCTAAAGCATAATATCCAACAAGATTACCCCCTTGAATTTCGTTCAAATTTAGCTCTCTCATCATCTGAGGAAGTACCCCCGAAGGCATTAGTTCCGAAAGTATCCCTACAAATGTAACTGATGACATTAAAATCATAATCGCCCATGGAAAATAATTTTTTGCTATTACTGTAGAATCTTGTTCTTTCATAATCGTTTATTTATACTGTTTAAAATTTGCTCATTTTTCAGATGGCAATTTAGCAATAGTTTGAATCATTAATACTACATTCTGAGGATTTTTAATGCAAAAAACTGTGTATTATCAAATCCGTATTGCCTAAAAGGTGTAGTTCTTAATTTGTGTTTAAAAATGACAGCCAATAAGATTGAGTCTGAGCAAGTAATGAAAAGCGATATGTTTTAACTCAAAGACCTAACTTTCCAATATGATTTAGCTCCATAGCATGTTTATCATGAAAAAAAGACGTTTTAATTGCCTAAACTACCTAAAAGAAAACGAATAACTGGATAGGCTCCACAATTAACAATATCTTTACGTAACAAGTGTGTAACATCTTTTGCAGGATAACAAAGCAATCTTTTATTCAACAAATAATTTATAAAGAGAGAATTGATAATAAAATAATAATGGAAAATTTAAAAGACAAAGTAGTAATTGTAACAGGCGGTGCAGCTGGAATTGGTGGAGCAATAACAACAGTATTAGCAGAACGAGGTGCATGTGTAGTAGCAGTTGACATAGACGAAAAGGCTGGTAACAAAATAATGAATGAGCACCCAGATAAAATAGCCTTCTTGATAGGAGACATCTCAAAAGAATCTGTAGCGAAAGAAGCTGTATCAATTGCGGTTTCCAAATTTGGAAAACTTACAGGGCTGGTTAACAATGCGCACCCTTCTGTGGAAAAAACAATTCTTGAGCACACAGATGATGATTGGGCATTATCAATGAACGCTGGTTTTTATGCTACGCTTTATTTTATGAAAGCTGCTTATCCTGAGTTGAAGAAAACAAAAGGATCCATCGTTAATTTCGGGTCTGGAGCTGCTATGAGAGGAAATATAGAACAAACAAGTTACGCTGCCGCCAAAGAGGCCATTCGGGGACTGAGTCGTGTGGCAGCCAATGAATGGGCTTTGGATGATATTCAGGTGAATGTTGTGTCTCCGTTAGCATTGACCGAAGGTCTGGCCGAATGGAAATTAACAAGTCCTGACGAATACAAACGAGTGGCCGAAAAGATACCCATGAAACGCTTTGGTGATCCCAAAAAAGATATTGCTCCAGTAGTTGTTTTTTTATTGAGCGAGGATAGTCGTTATATGACTGGTCAGACGCTTATGGTTGATGGTGGGGATATCAAACTTAGATAAATATAAGATTCAACCAAAGAACAGAAAGCGATAGATGCATACAATCAGCTTTTTAAAAAAGGAGCATAATAATATCGATTACTCCATGCAAATATTTAGTTTTTATTGTATCTTTGAAATCACTGATAAATTTAACCGCATAAGTTTTAAACAACCTAAAAAATAATTTTATATGGACATGAAAGAAAATGAAATGGACAAAAAAAATCCAATGGATAAAAACAAGCTGGGTGATCCAATTCCAAGTAGAAATCAAACTAAAGGAGAGCATCCTCATCTGAGGACAGCAGCAGGTGCTCCAGTAACGGACAATCAAGACACCATGACATCTGGGAAAAGAGGACCAGTTTCTCTTCAAGATACATGGTTCTTAGAAAAGATGGCACACTTTGATCGTGAAGTGATACCTGAGCGCAGAATGCATGCAAAAGGTTCTGGTGCTTTTGGCACATTTACTGTAACGCATGATATTACGCAGTACACAAAAGCTGCCATATTTTCAGAAGTTGGCAAGAATACTGAAATGTTGGCTCGTTTTTCAACAGTAGCTGGCGAGAGAGGTGCTGCCGATGCTGAAAGAGATATTCGTGGATTTGCACTGAAGTTCTATACCGAAGAAGGTAACTGGGATTTAGTAGGAAACAATACTCCTGTGTTTTTCTTTAGAGATCCCATGAAGTTCATCGATTTAAATCATGCCATTAAAAGAGACCCTCGCACCAATATGAGAAGTCCTAACACCAATTGGGATTTTTGGAGCTCATTGCCTGAGGCACTCTTGCAGGTTACAATCATAATGGGGGACAGAGGCATTCCTTCCTCTTATAGACACATGCACGGATTTAGCTCTCATGCATACAGTATGATTAATAAGAACAATGAAAGAGTGTGGGTTAAGTTTCATTTCCGTTCTCAACAAGGAATCTTGAACTTAACAGATCAAGAGGCAGAAAAAGTAGTTGGAATGGACAGAGAGTCTCATCAAAGAGATTTATATGAAGCCATAGAAAAGAAAATGTTTCCCAAATGGAAAATGTACATTCAAGTGATGACAGAGGAGCAAGCTGATGCTATGGAAACCAATCCTTTCGATTTAACCAAAATGTGGTTGAAAAAAGATTTCCCTCTAATGCCAGTAGGCGAATTTGAATTGAATAGGAATCCCAATAATTATTTTGCTGATATCGAGCAAGCTGCTTTTAATCCTGCAAATGCAGTTCCAGGAATTAGTTTTTCTCCTGATCGTATGTTGCAAGGACGATTGTTCTCTTATGGAGATGCACAAAGATATCGTTTGGGTGTAAATCACAATTTGATTCCTGTAAATTCACCTAAGGCAGTTAAGCATCCACACAGTTTTCATCGCGACGGTGCTATGCGTGTTGATGGTAATCTTGGTAGCGAATTGCATTACGAACCCAATAGCTATGGAAATTGGGAGGATAGTCCCGAGGACAATCTTCCAATGGAAAAGGGTGGTGATGTATATCGATATGATTTTAGAGAAGATGATAATGACTACTTCACTCAGCCAGGAATGCTATTTAGAGCAATGACTGACGATCAAAAGCAAGTACTCTTTGACAATACGGCTAGGAATATGGGCGATTCAACACTTCAGATAAAGCACCGACACATTTATCATTGTTATATGGCGGATGCTGAATATGGAAAAGGTGTTGCAGAGTCAATGAATATTCCCATCGATGAGGTTGATTTAAACTTGCCGAAACGTGACTCTCGCGAGAATCAGAAAAAAGCAAACAACATGCATCCTGAGTTAAACACTCCTACACAACCAGCATGTCCAGGTAGAGAGATTCACACCAACGAACACGATTATATAGAACCAGAAAACGATCCATGGTTGCTATAAACTGAAAAGTGCATATTGTAATCTTATAACAAAGGAATCAGTCTATCAGATTGATTCCTTTGTCTTTGTATGCCCAGTTTCGTGATAAAATTGAAATATTGACTCGATATTAGAATGGAATATTCATACCGAAATGGAAGGTTCCTACCCCAGAGAGAGGTATATATTGTTTAGAAAGACTTCCTGTAATTTGATCCATTGCTAAGAATAGATTAAATCCTTTGGGATGGAGGTTTAACATCCAACCAATGGAGCCACCAAAAGTTCCATAAGCTGCGCTTATACTGGCCGATAAAAAATTGTAAGGCACCCAATTAGCAGAAGCACGTAGATCGGTCCAAGTGAAGTTTTTCTGTAAGTGGCTAGTATTTAATAATCCAATGGTAAGTTTGCGGTATTCGGGTATATTGTAGGATGCGCCTAAGTGAATGGTTGTTCCAATGCCTTTCATAACTGATCCTTGGTCGCCCATGTCTGACAGCTCGTATAATGCACTCAGACCATTTTCCAAACGTTTTAGCTCATCGTCAAAATTATTAGCTTGATCGTCATCCACATTAAAGATATACTCATCAGTAGAAAAAGTTTTCTCTCCGTTGGTACTTGCCAGCATATTATTTTTCCAATTAATAATTCCCAAATCGATAACAGAGGCACTAAAACTCCAATCATTGTTGTGTTGATAAACAGCTCCTAAATCGACTGCAAATCCACTCCCATTGATACCTGCTCCATCAACAACATCTGCTCCGCTCACGTAGCGATGATTGGTATCTTCATTTAAATCAGTTTCATAAGTTAAATCTTTTATACTAGCCTCCACATAAGCATCAGAGGTAACTGTCCATTGATCCTCACCAAGAACTAATTGAGCTTTATTGAACTGTGCGTCAACATTGCCGCCTCCAAGCAAGACCTTCAATGTTCCGCCTATATGAAGCTTTTCATTTATTTGGTGAGAGTGTCCTAATGCTACTTCTATATAAGCATCGGCATGGGTATTGAAGTTACTGATGTCGTAGGTTTGATTCGCAATTCCTTCTTTAGCTAAACGAAATAATTCGCCAGGCAAGGTAATGTGTGAATTGCTGCGCACATTAACACCAATGGTGTTGTATCCTTTAAAGGCTTTGAAACCGGCTGATAATAATTCTAAATTAGCGTTTAGTCCAAGTTGATTTTTATCTTTAAATTTGCTCAACACTTCACTACTGCTGAGGTCAGGATGCATAAAAGTTGCTGTTTTTCCATCCACTTGATAGAAAACGTTTTTTAAAGCAAGATTGCCTCGAAACGAAAAGTTGATATTACCTAATGCTAACGAAGCGTAGTTTTTTTCATTAGCAATAGCAGGATTCATTCTGTGACGGTATAGGAAACCGTCTGTAAAGTATCCAGTTTGGACATTTTGCGCTATGATAATGACAGTTGATAGCATCCATGCTAAGAGGACAAATATTAATATTGTGGTAGATTTCATATCTATTTGTATTTTTAGTTGGTTTAAAATTCATTGATGTATTCTCCTGATACTTTCAGTTGTATGTTTGTGAGCTGGATTTTTTGATTTGGCTTTAAGGAATGATTGCCTTCAGCGCCACTAAGAATTGCTTTAAATATGATACCGTCAATATCTTTTAACGGACTTTCCATATTAATCAAAATGCTGGTATTGGCCAATGCTGGTAACATATCACTGGTCTTTCCATCTGCTCCTACTGATTGCAAGACAGCTTCGATGGATTTTCCGTTTTTAGTCAGCTTGTCACCGTTTTTATTAATGGGATAGGCAATGGCTTTAAAGCCAAATGGAATATCTGATTGAATATTGGATTTAATAGTTAATACATTCACCGTAAGATTTTCCAGTTCGTCATCACTCCATCCATCCAATGTGTCGGTATAATGAATCTGTGCATCGGCTGTCAAAGCCAGTGGTGCATAAAAGACGTAGGTTCCTTTTACAGTTCCTAAGTTTTGCCCCAATTGGAAGTTGCGCACCGTTTGTTGTGGCACTTCTGGATGGATGATTTCAACATCAATTTTACTTGGTAGCTCATCTCCACTAAGGATGTCACCTAAGTTAGTAAACGGTACGTAGGTTGAACCAGAGATATACATATTTTCGGGTTGCTGAGGCGATAAACAGAATTGATTCATCTCTTTGTCAAAAGTGAGGTTACTCTCAAAGGTGAGGTCATTCTTTGGTGTAGGAATTAACCCAATGCCAGCTTCAGCCTTTAGGTGATAGTCGTTGTATAACGGATTATTGATAGACAAATAAATTTGTGGGTTCGCAATGCGGATATCTGTGCCTTCTTGGTTCAGTAAATTAGGTGTGTCGTCAATAATTACTGGTGAAACATTGATGCCATCAAATTGATACTGCACATCTCCTGTGAAGTCAGTAACTTCAATATCACCATTTGGAAAGTTAATATCAAATTGATAAGTTAGCGTTTTCAACTCTTCCAGTTGAGTCATATCAATAGGCTCCTTCAGGTTACGTCCGTATATAGAGAAATTACCCGAAAGAGATGTAGTAGTTTTTAAAGTTAATTTTCCATTGGCAAGTTCAAGTCCTGCTTGTTTTGCATCTATTTTCGTTACAGAAATGGTAAATCCTTTCAGTAGTTTTTCTTGTTGGCTGGCATTGATTAAATTGAAATTACTATATGTCAACAAACCAGTAGAAGAGTCATAAACACCTTTTCTATCGGATACAGTGGCTTCAAGCCCTTTGGGCAACTGGATTGCTAAGTTTTCAATTTCAATACTATCAAGTATGGCTTCCAATCCACTAACGCTTAAAGTAATATTCATAAGAAAGTTTGTGCCAATCTCATCTATTTTCACCAGAGTAGGGTCAATGTTTTGCACTTCAAAATTAAAAGAAGTAGAAGCCTCATTTACCTCCGCACTGTATATGCGATAATCATTGGGAATGCTGATGGATAAAGTACTAAAATCGTATGAAATAAGATCCAAAGTTTCTTTAATGGGGGTTATGTTTGGATCTGGAATTTTAAATGAGGGCACTTCAATGGGGTCGGATTCAAAAGTGCCTTCTTCTAAAAAAGCATACTCCCCATTGATTACTTTAACTTGACTATCATCTTCCAAATCGAGCATGTTTTGGAGTTTTATTGCATCTATATTTAGTGGAACAATCAAGTCATTTACTTTGACACCTACAGTGGAATCAATATCCGATAAATCATATGAATTGTTGACACAAGCGAACATTAATAGTGCCACAATCGAAGATAGTAGGTAAACACGATTTTTTTTCATTTTCATTTTAAAACATTATTTAGTGTATCAATTCGAAACTAAACTCTCGCTTTTACTTGGTTTTATTAAAACGTAAAGAACGCAAAGAATGGCAACAAATGCAAATACAATTCATAACAAAAGATTAATTGGCATGTTAAAAATCAATTTTCATATTTAAATCGAAGATATTTAGTGCTTATACACGGAAGTTGTAGGAGTATAATCAAGTTGAAGTAGTGTAGGCATAGCATGAAGCTTGTTTTGATCACTATCTCTCATTTAAAAGCTAGAAAACGAAATTAATGTGTAAATTAACCGATATGTTTGTGTATATATAAATTCTTATAGTATATTTGGGGTTGTTAATAAAGAGAAATGTACAAAGGTTGAATACATTATTTTAGCAGATTATATTCCAGTTAGTCATACAGAGTATTTTAATATTTTCAAATAGAAAAATAGCTGTAATTTCTGAACAGAGAAAAGATTAATCCACAAAGGAATTTATATATTTATGAATAAGTTTTTTTTTAGCCTTGTTCTTACATTGCTCCCAATATTGTCTTTTACACAAATCTTTGATGCCGAACTTATCAATCAAAGGACAAATATTGTAATTAACAACAATAGATTAACCAAAGATCTATATTTTGAAATAAGAATAAACAATAGAGCTGGTGAGAAATACACCAAAATAACGATACCCTTTTCAAAGCTTTACAAAGTGAGTAATATTGATGCCTATATTAAAGACTCAAGCGGTAAAGTTGTTAATAAATTAAAGAAAAGTCAAATAATAGAGAGAAGTTCAATTTCGGACTTTTCGTTATATGAGGACGACTTTGTAAAAGACTTTACCCTTAAACATAATTCGTATCCTTATACCATTGTTTACTCCTATCAAATTCAACAAAAAGAATTTCTGTACATAGATTATTGGATACCCGTGTTAAATTCGAATATTCCAACAATTGATGCCAATTTGAAAATCTCTGTACCTCTAAATTATAGTATTAAGTATGCAAATTATTCAGTGAATGAACCTGTCATTGACACATTGGCTAACATGGTTAACTACGATTGGCATACAAGCTATAAGGATATTATAAAACATGAAGTACTTTCACCTACGATATCTAGTTTGTTGCCTGCCGTTTCAATCACACCCACTGAATTTTATTTTGATAAAAAAGGCTCATTAAAGGACTGGTCATCATTTGGTGATTGGCAATTTGAACTTATTCAAGGGTTATCTGAATTGCCCGAAAGCGAAAAAAATAAAATCCTTTCACTTACTGAGAATATCAAGGAAGAAGAAGAAAAGATAAAAGCATTGTATCACTTTTTGCAAGATGAAACGCGCTATATAAATATATCCATTGGCACTGGAGGATTGAAACCCTATCCCGCAAGTTATGTAGCACAAAATAAATATGGAGATTGTAAAGCTCTAACCAATTATTTTAAATCCTTATTAGATTATCTCGGAATTAAATCATACTACACTAACGTTCATGCAGGAACTCCAATCAAAAAGATTGATAATAATTTTCCTTCTCAACAATTCAACCATATAGTTATTTATATTCCCACGAATGAAAAAGATATATGGCTGGATTGCACAAGTGATGGGCCGTTTAATTATTTGGGGACATTTACACAAAATAGGGATGCTTTTATTATTGATTCAAATAATAGCCGATTTATTAAAACTCCAGCTCTCTTAAAAGATGATGTTCTCGAAACCCGCAAAATTAATGTTGAATATGCTTCTACTGAAGCTTTAGTTACATTCAAAAATAGTTATAGAGGTGATATGTATGAGAGAATTTCGCACGTTGAAACAAACTATAATGGGTCTGAAAAATCAAGAATACTACGTAACTTTTTTGTAGAAAACGGATTTGAATTGAAAAACCATCAAGTGTCAAAGTCAGATAGAGATTCATTGAAGATAGACCTAACCTACAATGCTACTTCTCAACAAATTTACAAACATTACGGCAGTGATATTCTTATAAGTAATATTACGTTTTCGATTCCTCAATTTGAAAACCCAAAAGAAAGGAAACAACCTCTTCAAATCGACTATCCAATTTATAAAATTGATACTTTAGTTTATAATATTCCAGAGGGTTATAAATTAAATCAAGCTTTTGAGAGTTTTAATGAATCAAATAAATTCGGAGAATATAAGTTCAATATACATGAAAATGAAGGGCAAATAATTGTAATAAAAAGCCTTTTGATTAATTCGGGATTTTATCCAATTTCCGAGTACAAAGATTTTTATAGTTTTTATGAAAATATTAGTGGAGTAGAAAATAAAAAGCAATTAATTTTAAACAAACAGTAAAACCATGATTAGAAAATTACAACTCGTATTATTGTTCACTATCATGATATGTTTATCATCTTATGGACAAGATTATTCTCAGGAGTACGGAATAATGGGAATGGATGAATTTAAACTTGAGGAGTATGCTCCTGATAAAGATGCAGAGGCAGTTGTGCTTTTTGATGTTGGCACATCAAGATTTTTGGAAAGGAATGGATCTTTCGAAGTTGTTTTTGAGAGGAAAACAAGAGTGAAAATTCTATCAGAGGCAGGTCTTAAATGGGCCGAAATACAAATTCCTTATTATCAGCAAGGAGATATCTATGAAACCGTACATGATATTGAGGCTTTCACTTATAATTTTGAAAATGGACCAGTCAAAATTCCTCTAAATACTTCAAATATATTTAATGAAAAAATTAATGACGCTTGGAATGCAAAAAAATTCGCTCTTCCAAATGTCAAAGTAGGTTCAATTATCGAATATAAGTATACAATTAAATCACAAGATGTTTTCAATCTAAGAGATTGGGATTTTCAATGGAGAATTCCAGTAGTTCATAGTGAATATGAAGTAAGCATGGTTCCTTTTTATGTATATGTTTACATTATGCAAGGTGCTAATAAATTTGATTCGTACAAAAGCTATACTGATGAAGGACTACCTCGTCGTCTTGGAAAAGTTACCTATCAGGATTATATACATAAATATATTATGAGAGATTTACCTGCTTTTAAAAGTGAGGAGTTTATAACTTCAATCAATGATTATATTATAAAGTTAGACTTTCAGTTATCACAAATAAATTATCCTACAGGAAAGACAGTGGAAATAATGACTACTTGGGATAAAATGAATAAAGAATTGTTGAAGAATAGCGATTTTGGGGGTTACATTAAAAAATCAGAGAAGCTTGCAAAAAAACTCATTAACATTGATAGCTTAGCTTCAAAAACGGATAAAGAGAAATTTGACGCTGTTTTGGAATATGTAAAAAGAAATTATAATTGGAATAAATACAATGGTAAATTTGCTTCAAAATCGCCAAACGATTTCATAAAAGATAAGTATGGGAGTTGTGCCGATATCAATTTATTCACTATTGGACTACTAAATGCAGTTGGTATAGATGCTAAACCAGTAATAATAAGTACACGCGAAAACGGGAAGATAAAATATGACTATCCTCTTTCTGCTTATTTTAACTACGTAACAATATTGGCAAATGTGGAGGGAGAAAAAACAATGTCGGATGCCACAGAGATTTTAAATTTAAACAACAGAATTCCGTCAAGATGCATTAACGATAAAGGTTTAATAGTTGACAATGAAGGAGTGGAATGGGTAAGTTTGGAGTGCAAGTTTCTATCAGAAGTCAATAACGATATTCAGATTGAAATCATTAACAACGACGTTATGAATACAACTGTCTCTAAAGCTGCCACAGAGTATGATGGTTTAAACTTTAGAAATAATTATGGTGATAACACCGAAGCTGTAAAGAAGAGGCTTGAAAATAAGGATTATGCTATTATAGATTCGACAATTAATATCCAGAATCTATATGATAAAGAAAAACCATTTATTCTTAGCTACAAACAATCGAGTAAACCTGAAATTATAAATGAAAAAATTTATATAGCACCATTTTTAGATGAAATAATTTCGGATAATCCTTTAAAACAAAATGAACGTACATATCCTATTGATATGACATATCCGACAAAGAGAGTTTTTGCTACCACAATTATAATCCCTGA
>JAQVZQ010000082.1 GCA_028708095.1 Dysgonamonadaceae bacterium | reverse complement strand
TGTCTTAATTTTTTATTTTCGTAATACTAAGATAAGACATTTAGGGCTGATTTCCTCGTTTGGAAATCAGCCCTTTTACTTTCTGATTATTCGCATCAAAAAAACTTTTAGCGGACACTAATAATTTTATTTAATCGTTCATCGATACCAAAAACTCTTCGTTATTAATTGTTCTGCGAAGACGCGTTAGTAAGAACTCCATTGCTTCCACAGAGTTCATATCTGCCAAGAAGTTGCGCAATACCCACATGCGTTTCAACATATCGTCCGAAAGGATTAGGTCTTCACGACGTGTGCTTGATGCAATAATATCTACCGCTGGGAAGATGCGTTTGTTGGATAGTTTTCTATCTAACTGAAGCTCCATGTTGCCTGTTCCTTTAAACTCTTCAAAGATAACATCATCCATTTTAGAACCCGTATCGGTTAATGCTGTTGCAATGATTGTAAGCGAACCACCATTTTCGATGTTACGAGCAGCACCAAAGAAACGTTTTGGTTTGTGTAGTGCGTTGGCATCTACACCTCCCGATAGTACTTTACCCGATGCAGGTTGTACTGTGTTGTATGCGCGTGCCAATCTGGTGATTGAATCGAGTAAAATAACCACATCGTGACCACATTCTACTAATCGTTTTGCTTTGTTGAGCACAATTTCTGCAATTCTCACATGTCTGTCAGCTGGCTCGTCAAATGTAGAGGCAATAACCTCGCCGTTTACACTGCGCTCCATATCAGTTACCTCTTCAGGTCTTTCATCAATCAACAAAACAATAAGGTATGCTTCAGGATGGTTGTCAGCTATAGCATTGGCTATATCTTTCAACAGCATCGTTTTTCCTGTTTTGGGTTGAGCTACAATCAAACCACGCTGACCAAATCCAATTGGTGAGAACAAATCTACAACACGACAAGATAAATTATCATTGTGTCCTTTTGTTAAATTAAATTTACGATCGGGGAACAATGGTTTTAAATGATCAAATGGAACACGGTCACGCACTTCATTTGGTTTGCGTCCATTTATCATATCCACTTTTACCAGAGGGAAAAACTTCTCACCTTCTTTGGGAGGACGGATGGGACCTTCGACCACATCGCCAGTTTTCAATCCAAACAACCTTATTTGAGATTGCGAAACATAGATATCATCGGGCGAAGACATATAGTTATAGTCAGATGAGCGTAAAAAGCCATACCCATCAGAAATTATTTCTAATACACCTGATGAACTAAGAATTCCATCAAATTCAAACACAGGCTCTTTTTCTCTTTGTGAAGGTTGATTTTGATTTTGTTGTGGTGCTGCTTGTGTGTTTTGTTGTTTTTGTTCTTGTTTTGGTTGGTTGTTGCGTTGTTGTTGTCTGGGTTGCAACGGAGTGGGGGTTACAAGTGACTCGATAGATGCTTTTTCTGTTGCTTTAACTCCACCAGTAACTTTTGCCTCAAATTCTTCTGCGACCTCTTCATCTTCTGCTACAACTGGAGGCAAAGCATTTGCTTGTGGTGATTCTGCTTGATCTTGTTGACGTTGTCTCTTAGAGCGGAAAACAAGTTGTTTGGGTTTTTGTGCTTCTTCAGATTGTGCATCCTGCTTTTTATTTTCCCCGCCTTTATTTGTTTCTTTAGCAACGACAGGTTGTGTATCCTTTTCTTCCTTTTTTGCAGTTTGTTGACTCGGTGTCGGTTCAGTTTTTTGAATATTTTTTTGTAGTGGCTTATCTTCCTTTTTCTGCTCTTTTTTCTGTTCTTCTTTGGGTTCAGGCTTAGGAGGTTCTTGTTTTTTAACAACAAGTTGAGGTTTTGACTTTAATTCATCCTTTTTTGCTTCTGCAGGCTTAGTTTGTTTATTGTCTTGTTTCCTTTCTTGCTTTTGAGGTTGAGGTTTGCTTTTTTGAGCTTGTTTTGAAGGAGCCTCTGTTTTGGTCTCTTTTTTATTTTCAGAGACCTTGTTGTCTTGCGGTTTCTGATGCTCGTTATCTTTTGGCTTTTCAGCTTTAATAGGCTTCTTTTTTTGAGTTTCAGCAATTGCTTGCTCGTCAAGAATCCTATAAATCAAAGCCTCTTTTTTATAGGCATCCGGTCTTCGTATACCCATTTCTTTCGCTAAAACGCGTAGTTCGGTTGTGAGCTTCTCATTAAGCTCGATGATATTATAAATCATTATTGTGATAATTAAATAGTTGATACAAGGATCAAGTATGTTTTAGTTTATTCGGAATGTTATGTAGCTTATGTGATAAATATAGATCTCAATCACATATATTGTTTTTCGTAAAAAAAAGTTTGAATTTGAATATTAATAATGAGAACAAAAGTCTGTTTTCATTTATATATAGAGGATTCGCATACAAAGGTACACTATTTTTAAAAAAACCATTCATTTAATTGTTTTTATTTTTCAAAACAGGCGAAATAGTTCTAACATTAGCAATGTTTAGCATTAATACACCATATAATATAAGAATTTATACGAGAATTGCTAAATACGAAAAGTAAATAACAGCTATTATTGATTGAGTCTGCTTATTTATTAATCGATTTGCATATTTAACTTATTAGAATTATCCATTCTTCTTTCCAATTCTGTTTTGTAAATAGCTACACGCTTTCTTTCTAACGAGTCAGATGAAGTAGACTCATTAAATAACTCCTGAGCCTGTATTACCCACGTATGTGCTGCTTTAATATCGTCAAGCATCTCGTATGCCAAAGCAATGTTGCTGGCCGTTTTGGCTTTATCGATCTTCTTTTTTGAAGAGTTATAGAATCTTTCCCATTTATCTGACGCTTCTTGCCATTTTGATTGTGCTGCAAAAGCTTCTGCTTCACGTGCAGTAGATGAGGGCAAGGTGTAATACCAACGTTCTTGTGTGATCCAGTGAGGAGTGAGCACATAGGTTAGTTTATCTGCAGTATATATGGTCAAATCTTTAAGGGCATGCTCGGCATGAGGAATAACAAACTCCGCATAGGCCATTCCGTCCGAAATATCAAAACCCTCCCAATACAAACTGTCGATAAATTGAACAGTGGGAATTTGTCCTTCCAATGTGGGTAAATAGACCCTCATTGTGGCTGAGATTTTCCCCTTTAGTGTAGCGTATGGATAACCTTCTTGAACAAAAAGATCTTGCCAATCACTTGTTACCAATAGTTTGTCAAGAGATACAACAGCATCTGCACCTGTTTCATTTTTTAGTTCTTGCATCTTTTCGGGGGTAATAGGCTCTTCTTTCCAATACGCTCTGTCGTTTCTCAAAGGCTTTTCGTACAACATGACAACATCAAAATACTCCTCTTCACTTAAGAATTGTGTTAAAGCTTCTGTTAAGACAATAGAGAGACTATCAGTATTTACTGATACTTTATCGTAAGTAGATCTGCCCAATCTTTTCTTTGTGTGTCCCATGTCATCTGGTTGACCTACTATATTGTCAACAATCAATAGGCTACCTACATTTTTGGGTAAAGTTACTTGGGCAGGTTCTTGCGTCTGTATTGTTAAGGTTTTCATGCCTGCACATCCAGTCAATGCAAATATACCAAAAAGTATGTATAAGAATAATCTGAAGTTTCTCATATGAATTAAAATTCGTTTTTTTGAATTATCATTAAAATCAATACGGTTATGGTCTTTTTGTCAATAGAATTCACGGTGTATTTAAATCAATATGTTAAAGGTGATTGTATTCCCTTTCTAAAAAAGAGCTTGAGTTCTATGGTCATATGATTTAAACAACAAACATAATTAAAATGTTTGCAAACAAAAATAGTTTGCGTATTTTTGTTGACTTTATAAAGATATTTTAAATATAAAACCTATGCTTCAATCAAAAATGAGATTTAATATAATTGTATTGGCTAAGCAGGTTCCCGACACACGCAACGTTGGGAAAAATGCAATGAAAGCCGATGGAACTGTAAATAGGGCAGCATTGCCAGCTATTTTCAATCCAGAAGATTTGAATGCCTTAGAACAAGCATTGCAAATAAAAGACACCTATCCAAATTCAAAAATAACTATACTAACCATGGGCCCTGGTCGTGCAGCAGAGGTCATAAGAGAAGGTTTGTATCGTGGTGCCGATGAGGGAGTCTTATTAACTGATAGGGCTTTTGCAGGTGCTGATACACTGGCTACTTCATATGCTTTGTCAATGGCTGTGAGAAAAATAAGCGACTTCGATATTATTATCTCAGGTCGTCAAGCAATTGATGGAGATACTGCGCAAGTGGGACCACAGGTAGCCGAAAAATTAGGCATACCTCAAGTAACTTATGCAGAAAACATAGAGTCAATCGAAAATGGGAGAATAAGAATTAAGCGTCGTCTCGAAAACGGGGTGGAAACTGTAGAAGCTCCTTTACCAATTGTTGTTACTGTCAATAGTTCAGCCCAACCTTGCCGTCCACGCAATGCCAAGTTGTTGCAAAAGTATAAACATGCAAAAACTGTTACTGAAAGACAAGCAGAAAACATTGACTATATAGATATATATAGCGAAAGACCCTATCTCAATCTTATTGAATGGGGCGTAGCCGATGTTGATGCTGATGTAAAATTGTGTGGTTTGTCGGGTTCTCCTACCAAAGTAAAGAAAATTGAAAATATTAGTTTTCAAGCTAAAGAGAACAAGGTGTTAAGCGATAGCAATGAAGACATCAATGAACTGATGAAAGAGTTAATCGAAAATCACACCATAGGATAGGACTTATATTACCCCATAAAAGATAGAAAACAATTAATTATGAATAACTTATTTGTATATTTAGAAATAGAAGATGGAAAAGTAGCAGAGGTCAGTCTGGAACTACTTACAAAGGGTAATAGTTTGGCAAAAGAACTTGATTGCAAACTGGAAGCTTTGGCGCTTGGAGCAAATTTGAAAACTGTATCCGACCAAGTTCTTCCTTACGGAGTGGATGTGCTTCATATTTTTGAAGACGAACGCTTATCACCTTATACAACCCTTCCACACACATCTGTGTTGGTAAACCTTTTCAAAAAGGAGGAACCCCAAATTTGTTTGATGGGGGCAACTATTATTGGTCGCGATTTAGGCCCACGTGTTTCTTCAGCTTTAGGAAGTGGTTTAACAGCCGATTGCACTTCGTTGGAAATTGGTGGTCACGAAGATAAAAAGCAAAACAAAGTTTACAAAAACCTTCTTTACCAAATCCGTCCTGCATTTGGTGGCAACATTGTTGCATGGATTATCAATCCAGATCAACGTCCACAAATGGCTACAGTGCGCGAGGGAGTAATGAAAAAGGAGTATGCTGCCAATGCCAATAAGGGAGAAGTTGTTGAATACGATGTAAACGATTTTGTTTCCGAAGAAGACTTCGCAATAACCGTAATTGAAAGACACATCGAGAAATCAAAAATAAACATTAAAGGTGCACCCATTATTATTTCTGGAGGCTATGGTGTGGGTTCTAAAGAAAACTTTGATCTGTTGTACGACCTCGCCTCAGTTATTGGAGGAGAAGTGGGTGCTTCCCGTGCCGCTGTCGATGCGGGTTTTGCTGAGCATGACCGACAAATTGGTCAAACTGGCATCACAGTTCGTCCCAAACTATACATCGCTTGTGGAATTTCGGGACAAATACAACATATTGCAGGTATGCAAGAGAGTGCCATTGTGGTAGCTATCAATAATGACAAATCTGCTCCTATCAATTCAATTGCCGATTATGTAATAACAGGAGATATAGAAAATGTCATCCCCAAAATGATTAAATATTATAAACAAAACACCAAGTAAGATGTAAACTACCCATGCTTTGAAGATGAAACAATCAGTTTCTGTTGATACATAGATCAATCAATTCTACATCAATTATCAATTATCAAAGCGTTGATAAATCACACTAAACAAACAACTAAAAATATGGCAAACTTTTATACAGATACTCCTCAGTTAAAACATCATCTGAATCATCCACTTATGAAGCGGATTGTTGAGTTGAGGGAACGCAACTATCAAGATAAAGATAAATATGACTACGCACCAATGGATTTTGAAGATGCAATGGATAGCTATGACAAGGTGCTCGAAATTGTAGGCGAAATTTGTGGCGATGTCATTGCACCCAATGCCGAAGGTGTCGATCAAGAAGGACCCACAGTTCACAACGGACGAGTAACTTATGCAAGTGGTACACAAGAAAACTTGGATGCAACACGTAATGCTGGACTCATGGGTATGGCACTTCCTCGTCAATATGGTGGTTTGAATTTCCCCATTGTACCCTATATTATGGCAGCAGACATTGTGAGTCGTGCCGATGCAGGTTTTCAAAATTTGTGGGGACTACAAGACTGTGCCGAAACTTTGTATCAATTTGCAGACGAAGATCAAAAGAATCGTTTTTTGCCAGAAGTTTCAAAAGGTGCAACCATGTCGATGGACCTCACCGAACCCGATGCTGGTTCTGACTTGCAAGCAGTGATGCTTAAAGCTACCTACAACGAGCAAGAAGATACCTGGTATCTTAATGGTGTGAAACGTTTTATCACAAATGGCGATTCTGATATTCATTTGGTCTTAGCCCGTTCAGAAGCAGATTCTACTGATGGTCGTGGACTATCCATGTTTGTGTATGATAAGAAAAGTGGTGGTGTAAATGTACGCCGAATCGAAAATAAAATGGGAATTAAAGGTTCTCCAACATGCGAATTGGTTTTCAAAAATGCAAAAGCAGAATTGGTGGGTTCTCGCCGATTGGGACTTATCAAATATGTTATGTCACTTATGAATGGTGCTCGTTTGGGCATTATGGCACAAGCAGTAGGTCTTTGCGAAGCAGCTTACCAAGAAGCATATGATTATGCCATTTCTCGTCGACAGTTTGGCAAAGCCATCATCCAATTTCCAGCTGTTTACGAAATGATAGCCAATATTCGTGCCAAAACCGATGCTTCAAGAGCCATGCTATACGAAACAGCACGTTTTGTTGATATGTACAAAGCCCTTGATGATATATCCAAAGAACGCAAACTTACTTCTGAAGAGCGTGTAGAATTGAAATACTATTCTCGTTTAGCCGATGCATTCACACCCCTTGGTAAAGGTATGACTACCGAGTTTGCCAACGAAACTACCTATGATGCAATACAAATTCATGGTGGATCAGGTTTTATGAAAGACTATGCTTGCGAACGACTCTATCGTGATGCACGTATCACTAACATATACGAAGGAACAACCCAATTGCAAGTGGTTGCTGCCATTCGTCACGTAACTACAGGCACCTACTTAAATCGTATCAAAGAATACGAAGAAATGCCAATTACTCCTGAGTTGGAATCGTTGCGCAGACCCCTCACCAAAATGACTAAGATGTACGAAAAATTGGTGGAGATTGTAACCTCGCCAAAGGATCCTGAATACCTCGATTTCAATGCCCGCCGATTGGTGGAGTCTGCTGGTCATATTGTGATGGGATATCTCTTGCTATTGAGTGCAAACGATAATCCAGAACTTTACAGACGTTCAGCTGAGGTTTACATTCATTTTGGCCAAAACGAAGTAATCAAAAACTACAACTTTGTTACAAAGTTCCGCATTGAAGATTTGGGGTATTACAAACCAATTTTGAATAAATAAAAGATTTTATCTTCATAAACAAACTACACACAATTGAACGGGCATCTTTATTTTGAATAAAGATGTTCGTTTTTTTTAGTGTGCCGTGCATGGTAATTATCTTGGTGGTGTGAGTCCACTATGGGGGTTTGTAATCGCCAACCATTAGCTGAAGGCAAGGGTGTCCATCGTGAGGTGGAATCTGAAGGAAGCCTTAGGCAAAGTTTCGCTCCGAGGAACACGAATCATATCAGGCATAACCGTTGGGATGAGTCTGCTAAACAAGTCAAAGTCCAAAGATTACACGGAACAGCGGTATGTAAATATGGCGGAGACATGGAATGAAAGATAAGTTACCTTACCACGGGAGGTCTCACGGACGTATTTAAACAGAGTATGAAGTACGGATAACAATTGCTGTGAGAAGTCAGCAGAAGCCATAGTAGTATCGATACGAGCTGCAAACAGATAATCTGTCAATGTAGAGGTCTCACGAAGTATGAAGGGCTGAATCTTAATGAAGTGAATAGTAAATGAATGTTACCTAATGAAAGGGTGAATGCAGAAAATATTGGAAGATACCTCGCAGATGGCAGATAGGACGGAAACCGACAATAAATTTGGAGGGCAGACTTTTATTTGGATAACTGAAAACAACTTCACAAATAATGAACAGCGATACGGATTGTTAGAGATGATACTCTCACCCACGAACCTAAATAAGGCTTACAAGCAGGTTAAGTCAAATAAGGGTAGTGGTGGTGTGGACGGCTTAAGTGTGGATGATTTACTTCCATACTTGATTGACCACAAAGAGGGATTGATAAACTCTATCATCCGAGGTACTTACCGTCCTAACCCAGTTAGACGAGTGGAGATACCTAAAGAGCCAAAGAAAACACGACCACTTGGAATTCCAACAGTTGTGGACAGAGTAATACAACAATCGATAGCGCAAATATTATCACTAATTTACGAGCCTCATTTCTCAGACTATAGCTATGGCTTCAGGCCCAAGCGGAGTGCACACGATGCACTCAAGCAGTGCCAAGAATATATTAGCGAAGGATACAAATACTGCGTAGATATGGATTTAGAAAAGTTCTTTGATAAAGTAAGCCACAGCAAACTAATAGAAGTTCTCTCTAGAACCATTAAGGATGGGCGAGTTATATCACTCATTCATAAATATCTTAATGCAGGGGTTGTCGAGAAAGGGGTGTTTGCTGAAACTAAGATAGGTGTACCGCAAGGAGGTCCATTAAGCCCTTTGTTGAGCAATATAATGCTTAATGAACTGGATAATGAACTTGAAAAGCGAGGACATAAATTTGTTCGCTATGCTGATGATTGTATGATACTGTGTAAAAGTAAACGTGCAGCCCAAAGAACCCTAACCAGCATTGTCACATTTATTGAGAACAAATTATTCTTAAAAGTGAATTCGGAAAAGACAGTAGTAGCACATGTCAAAGATGTAAAATTCTTAGGATATAGCTTCTACCTCTATAGAGGGAAAGGACATCTTCGGGCACATCCCAAGAGCATTGCTAAGATGAAAGAGAAAATTAAAACACTCACATCTAGGAGTAATGGATGGGCAGGAGAGAGACGAAAAGTAGCCCTACGCCAATATATTACAGGGTGGGTTAACTACTTCAAATTAGCAGACATGAAAAATCTGCTAAGAGATACTGACAAGTGGTATCGTAGAAGATTACGTATGGTTATATGGAAACAATGGAAACGAGTAAGAACAAGATGTAAGAATCTAATTAAACTCGGCATATCCAAGTCTAAAGCCTATATGTTTTCAAATACAAGAAAGAGCTATTGGCGAACTGCCAAAAGCCCAATTCTATCAACGTCTGTCAGTAACGAATCACTCCAAAAGGCAGGATACTTATTTTTCTCAACTTATTATCTCTCTGTTCGTGTATAAATTAAGAAACCGCCGTGTACCGAACGGTATGCACGGTGGTGTGAGAGGACAGATAGGGAATTAATCTCTATCTTCCTACTCGATTTTACCAGTCTCTTTGCGTCTTAGAGCCTTTGCGAGACAAAACTATTTTCGTTGTGTGACAAGGTCGACACATAGATCGACCCCTACAGGTGAACGATTTTATATACAAGGCGGACACATAGGTACCGCCACTACTATTTCACCAGCATATTTTTATTTTACTGTTATGGCTACTATCAATTTATGGATTATATAATTCATCATCTTTCCAGCACGAACAAGGTGTAATGGCGAATTAGTAGGGGCGCACCTGAGTGTGCGCCATAGGTTAATCAACTTGCATTCGTTTGATTGTTTTACCCCTTCGCTGGCGCGAGTTTGTAACTCGTGTCTGCCGCAGACAAAATTAACTGAATGGTGTGGACTTTGAAAAGACAATACCCTTACTTTTTATTCCTTAAATCCCCCACGAGAGAACTTTGGCAGAGTTGTCGATAATAAGGCTGCACCCTTTTATATCCCTTTGCGTCTTACCGCCTTTGCGAGACAAAGTTTATGAGAGAATAACCAAAACAATGAGTTGAATACCAACATCACTCATTTTGCAATACTTGCACCATATTAAACCTTTTGTCAAAAAATCTATCTATCTTTGTAGTTGCAGACATAACTTTGCCTTTATATCAAGCAAATAAAAAACGGGGCTGACCGGTTTTGACAGCGGGTAGAAGTGGTTTGTAAGCATGCAGTGCGTTGTCGGGTGGCACTATAATCTCAATCGTCAACATTTTAACTGGCAACAATAATTACGCTCTTGCAGCATAATCGAAGTATAGTAGATTAAGCTCTATCTCTGGCATTAGATGCTGAGACAAGACATCACCCGGAAGCTGTGGCTTCGAAGCGTACCGATCAGGTGGTGCAGATAACTCGAAGATAGAATAAGTTAAGCCTTGGGGCTTATTCGAAACTAAAAGGATAAGGATAGGGTTCGGTGGCTTTAGTCAGGCCCTATTTCGAAAACCAAAATAAAGCTAAGCATGTAGAAGGCGAATTAGTTCCTCGTTTGGACGAGGGTTCAAGTCCCTCCAGCTCCACAATCAACGCTGATTATCAGTGTTTTATAAGGATTACACCCAATTTTACACCCTAGAGTGTGAGGTTGGGTGTTTTTATATTATGTGGTGTTTGATGTTTCCGTGTTTCTTTACATCACGAAGTGGGTGTAAAATATATTCTGTTCCTGATTTGTCTTTTTGGCCTTTGTGAACAGAAACGGCTATTTTAATGGCCTTTTCGAATGGTGATAATTTATATATTTAATTTCTTCCAATCGCTTAATTTAATTGTTGTCGGTTCACGATAGAATGTTCCAAAACCAATGTCTCCTTGTAGGACTACTGTTCCTTTTCGAATAAGTTCTTCGGCTATTTCTTGTGTTATTTGGTCTTGATCTCCAAAACTATAATTGCCATAACCGCTCAAAGCGTCATTTAATGCCAATGTCCTTTTGCTATTTTCTTTCCACTCTCCATTAATTAACCATTCACATTCTGAAGGTGTAATACGTCTTGCAAGTCTATGTCCCATAAAAAGATAATACTCCATGCTTTTATAATTTTGAATTCATTTTGACACCGTGATGTCATCTTCTGTTTATTGCTAACGGTACATGTATGAAATGTTGGGGGATTGCGGGCTCGTCCCTGTCTGCCGTTACAAATGTTGATGCGGTGCAGAAACCTCTAAGCAATTACCAAACCCCCAATATTTTATACATGATGTTACAGGGCGTTATTTTTGTTTGTCTTTTCCCAATATCGTGGGTTAATCCATTGTTCCTTTTCTTCTCTTATTCCCATCATTTGTTTAATCTCTTTTATCGCATTCTTCTTTTTTAATTCAAAGTCAATAAATTCTACTCGTACCATTCTTCCATTGTTTTCCTTTATGATAGCATCAATATTTGTTAATCCCCGTTTCAAGAACCATTGTCTATAATAACTAATTTCTTTGGTCAAAGTGTCACCAACTAAATAAGAATCAATTCTCTCAATATTATTTTGGGTTAAAACTCCATGACTAAAAATTAGTTCGTTTTTATTATCAGGATTTTTCAGGTAATCAACTGCTAAGTAATAACGTTCAGAATTGAAGTAATACATAAAATAGCCATATCGTTTCAAAGTGTCGGAATACCAGTCAGCAAAAATTTGACCGTTAATCAAGCTTGGTTTATAGTTATTTTCATTGAAATATTCTAGGATATTCAACTTCTGATTTGTAGAGTCAACTTTTTCTATTTCAATTAAAAACAGTTTATTATCAATTACCTTCCAAGTCGCAACATATCCACGATAACAACCTGTATGAGGGAAATCAATATTTTCATAATATTCAAAAGGCGATTTCTGAAATTTTCCTTTTATGCGTAATTCTTCAAGTGGGAATGATTTAAGATAAAGTGTATCATTCTCAATGATTAATTTATCAGGGAATTGCTCTGTCGCAAAACTATGGGATGTTGACAGGATAAGTATTGCGGAAAGTAAGGCAATTATTTTCATCGTGAATCTGTAATTTCTTTTTTTAATGCCCTGTAACGTTTTATTTACGCACTAAATATACAACATTCGTAAATATAAACCTTATAACATTCGTACACCACCTTACACAACCTACTCATGAAAAACGCTTAACTATATGTATTAAAGCGGAATTAAGGATATATATAAATGTCAGAAAAAGAATAGCATTTACGAATGTTTTGCTATTTTTGTATTAGCAACTATTATATATATATATATCATGGATATTGAAAAACTACTTATACAGTTTGAGCAAAAACTCATATTGCAGCGCTATAGTCCTAATTCAATCAGGAATTATAAAAGCGCAATGAAGAGTTTTCTTGAAATTGC
>JAQVZQ010000081.1 GCA_028708095.1 Dysgonamonadaceae bacterium | reverse complement strand
ATAACAAACTGTTTTATAATAGCTTAAAGATAATAAATAGTGCCTAAATAAACAACAAAAAAGACGTGAAAATATGATGTTTTAAAACATAAAAAAAGGTGACCAAAACTTATTGGACACCCTCTTTTTGTTGGTGCTGGTCACCAGAAATGTACTTCGAACTATAATTCACTGGCACGAGTCGGTGACTCGCGCCAGCGGCGACTAAACTTAACGGTGCATATCAGAGACTCACGCCAGCGGAAAAGAGATGAAACAGTTACATTATCAACCGATCTACACTTCCCCGCCAACTGCACCCCAAACAATATAAAGTTGAGGTGTCAAATCCATCCAACGATTCATAATCGTGAATGGGTATAATTTCTTTCTCTCGATTGACAATAACTACCAATCTTTCTCCTTCAATGTTTTTCAAATAGAAGCGATGTATTTTGCACTGTGGACATAGTTTCTTTCTCATTCCACATCCTCCTTCTTTGCTTCTTGCCAAATCTCTTCCATTTCTGCAAGGGTCATATCCTTTAGGTTGCGCCCATTTTCTTTGGCTTCCTTTTCAAGGTAAGTGAATCGCTTTATGAATTTCCTATTGGTACGTTCCAGTGCATTGTCTGGATTTACATTGTACAAACGTGCGGCATTAACAATGCTAAATAGCAGGTCGCCAAACTCTGCTTCCATACGGTCTTGATTTAGTTGTTCAATTTCGGCTTTCAACTCAGACATCTCTTCATTTACCTTATCCCACACATCACGACGCTCATTCCAATCGAATCCAGAGTTACGTGCTTTGTCTTGAATTCTATATGCTTTCACAAGCGAAGGTAGCGATGTGGGCACTCCATCCAATATGGTTTTATTTCCATCCTTCTCTTTCATCTTTATCTGCTCCCACGATTTCTCAACCATTGCAGCAGAGTCAGCAGAAGTATCACCAAACACATGAGGATGGCGGAAGATTAGTTTATCAGATATGGCATTGCATACATCGCCTATGTCGAAATATTTTTGCTCCTCGCCAATCTTTGCATAGAAAACAATATGCAATAATAGGTCGCCCAACTCTTTCTTTATCTCGTGGTGGTTGTTACTCAATATTGCTTCAGAGAGTTCATACGTTTCCTCAATAGTATTTGCCCGCAAGCTCTCGTTGGTTTGGGTCCTGTCCCACGGACATTTCTTCCGCAATTCGTCTAGTATATCCAAAAGGCGATTGAATGATTCCAAGTTCTCTTTTCTGTTATTCATTGTCTGCATTTATTTGTAAAAGAAAAATACCGATCAACGAAGCACAGGCTTTGTTATCGGTATCTATCATTATATTATTGTTTTCACACTGCTATTTATTGAAGTTCTGTATTCCCAATTCTAAGAACTGAATGTATCTATCAACATCCTCATCAAAAGCATACGATGGACTGATGACGCCTCCGTCAACATCTAGTGCAATGTAGTAAGGTTGTGCATTTGCACCAAATTTATGACGTTGCAGATAGCTCCACTTATCACCTATGGTCTTAAGTTTAGTTTTTCTGCCACTTTCTTCCACCTCAATTATTTCGGGCAGGCGCGTTTTATCATCCACCATCAATGTTATCAACACATATTCATTGTCAAGAAGGTTCTTAACACGTGGGTCAGTCCAAACAGATGCTTCCATTTTCCTACAGTTCACACAACCATAACCCGAGAAATCAATCAACACAGGTTTGTTAACTTGTTTGGCATATGCCATGCCTGCTTCATAGTCTAAAGATTTTGCATGCACCGCTCCATCATACAAATTGAAATCTTGCGTGTACATGGGCGGAGCAAATGCACTAATCGCTTTAAGCGGTGCACCCCAAAGACCTGGCACCATATATACGGCAAACGATAGTGAGATGATAGACAAAAACAAACGTGGTACGGTAACGTGAGGCACATCGCTATCGTGCGCCATTTTCAATTTGCCTAACAAGTAAATACCTAACAACGCAAAAATTACAATCCACAACACCAAGAAAGTCTCTCTGTCTAATATTCCCCATCCATAGGCTAAATCCGCAACCGACAAAAACTTGAGCGCAAGTGCCAATTCTAAGAAACCTAAAACTACTTTCACCGAGTTGAGCCAGCCTCCCGACTTTGGCATACTCTCTAACCACGAAGGGAAGATGGCAAAAAAGCTAAAAGGAATGGCAAGTGCCAATGCAAAACCAAACATACCAATGGCAGGAGCTATGATGCTACCAGTGGTGGCTGTTTCGACTAACAATGTTCCGATAATGGGACCTGTACACGAAAAAGAAACAAGCGCCAGTGTGAATGCCATGAAAAATATACTGAGCATGCCCGTTGTAGAATCTGCTTTGGCGTCCATCTTGTTTGTCCATGAAGCCGGCAACACAAGATCGAATGCTCCAAAGAAAGATACTGCGAAGAACACAAGCAGCGCAAAGAAAAGAAGATTAAAAACAGCACTCGTCGATAAATCATTGAGCGCACTTGCCCCAAAAATTCCGGTGATAGCCAACCCCAACAAAACATATATCACAATAATGGCGACGCCGTACAGAACAGCATCCGATATTGCTTTCTTTCTGTTTGCTTTGTTGCGCTTCAAAAAGAAACTAACTGTCATGGGTATCAATGGCCACACACAAGGGGTGAGCAATGCGATGATTCCACCAGCAAATCCTGCTATAAGTATCCACCAAAGAGATTGTCCTGTGACACTTCCCTTCATTCCATATGCGCGCAATTCATCAATGACAGGAGTCCAAAGTGGATCGCTGCTAATATTGGATGGCTCGGAGGAAACATTTAATGGCGCTAACACCAAATCGGATGTTTCAACGGATGCATCATCCGCAGAAGTGGACGAGATGCCCTCGACGGCTTGTGTATTATCATTATCTGAAGCAGAGTTTGCCACATTTGCTGCCACCACTGTTGTGGGAAGGTCGGCTGATGTAAAAGCAAAATCGACAGGCAGTGGCGGGGTACATTCTGAGCCATTACATGCCTGAGAACGCACATCTCCTTCTAATACAAATTTCGCTTTGTTGGTTACTTTGAAGCGTTGCACAAATTTTGCAGTTTTCTCATACGACTCAACATTCATTTCGAATATGGCATCATAGCCAGAAATCAACTTCGAATCTTTGGCCTCAAAACCACCCACTGCAACAGCCCCTTCCACTTTATCAATTGACAAAGAGGTAGGATATGGGCCTCCATCAGGAATGTTTGTTCCATATATGTACCAACCTTGCTTAATGGAAACATGGGCAACCAACTCAATTTCGCCGTTTTCAGTATCAATTAAGCTAAATTTCCATTCAGTTGGACCTGCTTGGGCAAACCCTTGGAATACAAAACTAACAATGAACAGCAATGCGATAAGGCTTCTCTTCTTCATAATAATTTCTGAATTATATAATTGAGCACAAAGATAGTACTATTTAAAAAAAGCACCGTCTAAATAATGCTTTTAGATGTGAGTAGTTATTAAATGGGTTGCGATTGAACGTTTTACAGCATATGTTAAATTTCTATTGTACCATATGATTGCTCTATTAACAAATGGTGCGGGGATTGCGATTTCATCAGATATGGAAACGGTAAAGCGAGCAACAAGAATTGAAAAGACGTGACAGTTGGGTGCAATTGTTTTGTTTTTTCACTTCCGATTGAACCAATTTGCATTGAGTTTCATTGCCAAGCAATCAGAATGAGAGAAAATAGGCTCAACTTTGAAAGATGCTTGTTGTAAATGCAAGCAAATTAGTATCATATTTTGACACTTTGTAAACTAATTGCAACAAAAAGCATGAAAATTGTTTCAGAATGATAGCTTGCATCGTTGCAATACACTGTCCTAAAATCAGAATGTAAGCTTGCAGCGTTGCAAAGCACCATTCTGAAATTAGAATATTGGCTTGCATCATTGCAAAGCACTATTCTGAAATTAGAATAACCGTTTGCATCGGTGCAAGGCACTATTCTAATCGCTTTTTGAAGGTTTATGTCGAAAGTAATGCATATATTTGCAATCAGAGTCTGTTTAATTTAATAATTGATGACCATGAACATCCGACTTTACCCACTTAGAATTGCTATCACGCTGGGAGCTTTTTCAACTTGTGACCGATTTGCTCACATTTACCAGCAACCTTGAGGCGGAAATGCCCCAAACCTACACCGAAAAGCTGGAAGAGCTGCAAACGGCATTCAATAATTACTTGACTGATGCAGTAGCGGCACTGACAAACGATAACCAAACTTTCGAAAATGAACAACTCTCTCGCAAGGAGTATTTATCGACCTACGTTACGGGGGTATTAAAAAATGCCCGAGCAGATGTTCAGGCACAATTTATTGACTTTGTGGATGTGGTAAATGCCCTCGCTATCGCAGAAGGTGCAGAAAAATATGCCGCATTGAAGCAAAAAATAAATACATATGTGCGCCACTATGTGGCACAAGCCCGACTGAGAATAAAAAAACGGGATGAAACATCGTAGAAGCAGCCAATGACTATCAAGCTTTCATAAGCTACCAATTGCACGACACTATACACCCTAGCCTAAAACCTATATCCTACACCCACATTAACCATAAAGTAACCTCCAGTTAGATTTTTCACATCCTCATAAACATAACCTCCCGAGTAACCACGATTTTGTTTAATACTATGGACATAGCTTCCATCAAGAAGCAGGCTTATGTGTTTGGTGAAATGATAGATTGGCATTATTCCGACCAGAAAACTTGTCATTTTATCCACATCACTCGTAAACTTGCTTACACCTGCTGAGATTCCTGCCCCACCATGTGCTTGCAATTGAAAATAGTTTGAGCGGGATTGATTAGGTGGTAACATATTGAAAGTACCCTCTGCCATCAGGCGATGTTGGGTAATTGTATTTGACTTGTTGCCTTTGTCCTCAAACAAATTACCACCATAACTTAAGCGCACCCCCCACGCATTACTGAGGGCATAATTGACACCAACATACACGCTACCAAAACCATTATAGTCGCTAACAACTATTCCTTCATTGGGCAAAACAGGAAAGTGATAGCCACCTCCTACATCTAGAGAAAAGTTTGATATATGGATTGAGTTATTTTCTTGAGATGACACAGCGATGGCACACAGACTAAAAGAAAGGAGAGATGCAATGAAAATAGAAGCTTTCATACCTATTTGTTTTTTGGTATAAAAAAAGTAATAAACTTTATATGGATAACACAACAAACGAAGTGTGCACATTGCAAACGACCATACACCATTGGCCACCTCACGATGGCAATTGTGTATCATCAATTGTCAATCATTTACACCCCATACATATTTTCATAATACTTTTGATACGTTCCACTGGTCACACCATCAAGCCACTCAGAATTGTCGAGATACCACTTAACTGTTTTCTCGATTCCCTCTTCGAATTGAAGAGAAGGCTCCCATCCCAGTTCGTTTTTAATTTTTGTAGCATCGATGGCATAGCGCAAATCGTGCCCTGCACGATCAGTTACATACGTAATGAGGTTGTTTGATGCACCTTCGGGATTTCCCAAAAGTCTATCAACAGTTTTAATCATCACCTTAATGAGGTCGATGTTTGTCCATTCATTAAAACCACCAATGTTATAGGTTTGTCCCACTGTTCCTTTGTGAAACACAAGTTCTATAGCACGGGCATGATCTTCCACATAGAGCCAATCGCGCACATTTTCACCTTTTCCATATACAGGAAGCGGTTTATTGTTGCGAATATTGTTGATGAATAGGGGGATTAATTTTTCAGGAAACTGATAAGGTCCGTAATTATTAGAACAGTTGGAAATAACCGTTGGCATTCCGTAAGTATCGTGAAATGAACGAACAAAATGATCACTCGCTGCCTTACTTGCCGAGTAGGGCGAGTGCGGATCGTACTTTGTTGTCTCTGTGAAAAGTGTATCATCAAAATCGAGGTCGCCATACACTTCGTCAGTCGATACATGAAAGAAAAGATGACCTGGATAATCGGGCTCCCAACTTAATTTGGCAGCTTGCAACAAGCTTAGCGTTCCCATTACATTGGTTTGTGCAAATGTAAATGGATCTTTAATGCTTCGGTCAACATGACTTTCGGCAGCAAGGTGAATTATGTGTGACACATTGTATTTTTTGAATAGCGCAAGCATTAAATCAAAATCGCAGATATCCGCTTTTTCAAACACATAGTTAGGGGCGTCTTCAACCTCTTTGAGGTTAGCCAAATTACCCGCATAGGTTAGTTTATCAACATTGACAATACGATAATCGGGATAATTCTTAACAAATAGTGTTACAACATGCGAGCCAATGAAACCAGCTCCACCAGTAATGATAATATTTTTTTTGAAGTCCATAGTATAAATAATAATTTAAAAGAAGGGTTGTTTAAAGAGGGTGATAAAAACAACTATTGATGTATAAATGCTTTATTAATAAGCAATATCTTTTAGCAATGGGCTCTTCTCGTCTTTCTCAGATAGGGTGATATCTGACAGTGGCAACTGCCAATCGATATTTAAAACGGGATCGTTCCAAAGAAGAGAACCTTCCGATTGAGGATGATAATAATTATCGCATTTATATTGCACTATGGTGTCGTTTTTCAAAACAACAAATCCATGAGCAAAGCCTTTCGGTATATAAAGTTGAAGTTTATTCTCATCGGATAGTTCTACTCCAAAGTGTTTTCCAAATGTAGGAGAATCCTTGCGTATATCCACTACTATATCCAGAATAAGACCTTTAATCACCCTAACCAGTTTGGCTTGTGCATGAGGAGGTTTTTGAAAATGCAATCCACGCAACACCCCATAAGCAGAGCGAGATTCGTTGTCTTGAACAAAGTTTGTATTGGCTACTTTATCTACGAATTGCTTGTGTGAGAACGATTCAAAAAAATAGCCTCTTGTATCCACAAATAGTCGCGGCTCAATTATAACAACCCCATCAAGTGTTGTATTCGTTATTTTCATATATAAAATTTATTTGTCATTCCTCACTAATCACGAGTCCATTCAAATTGCCATTATCTTCATTCAGCAACTGCAGAAGATATTCACCATATTGGTTCTTATTCATTTTAGTTGCTATCTCTTTAAGTCGCTCATCTGATATCCAACCTTGTTGCCATGCTATTTCTTCGAGACAGGCCACTTTAAGTCCTTGACGTTTTTCAATTACCTCAACAAAAGAAGTGGCTGCCGACAGAGATTCAAACGTACCAGTATCCAACCAAGCAAAACCTCGACCAAGCAATTGAACTTTAAGCTCCTCTTGTCTTAAAAACTCTTGATTTACACTGGTTATCTCCAGTTCGCCACGTGCTGAAGGCTTCACATTCTTAGCAATCTCAACTACACTATTGGGGTAAAAGTAAAGACCCACCACAGCATAATTCGATTTTGGCTTATCGGGCTTCTCTTCAATGCTCAAAACATTTCCTTCAGAGTCGAATTCGGCAACACCATAGCGTTTTGGATCTTTTACATAATAGCCAAATACAGTGGCTTTGTTTTCCTCTTCTACATTCTTCACAGCTTGTTTCATGGTAGGTGTAAAGCCCTGTCCATAAAATATATTGTCACCCAACACAAGACACACCGAATCATCACCCACAAAATCTTCGCCAATGATGAATGCTTGAGCAAGTCCATCAGGACTGGGTTGTTCTGCGTATTCAAAATTGACACCGTAATCTGAACCATCCCCAAGAAGACGTTTGAAACCAGGCAAATCTTCAGGAGTGGAAATAATAAGTATTTCACGAATTCCTGCTAACATGAGTGTTGAAATGGGATAATACACCATTGGTTTGTCATAGATAGGTAACAATTGTTTGGATATCCCTTTTGTGATAGGGTGCAAACGTGTGCCAGAACCTCCAGCTAAAACAATTCCTTTCATAATAATAATATCTGTTTATGTTTTTTTAGATAAACGCATAAGAACAAGATATGTTTACAAAAAAAGAAATAATGATTCATGGTATTGAATAATTAAGGGTTTAGATTTGACATTAAGCACAACATATCACCCATTTCCTTTCTTCATTTCTTCAAACCCCTGACCATAAACCCCCACTACATTCGTCTGACTAATGAAAGCATTGCTATCAATACGTTGTACGAGTCTAAAAATTGAGGTAGATTCATTTCTTCGCGCTAAAACGATGAGAATTTTCTGAGGGCTTTGTGAATACCAACCAATGCCTTCTACTACAGAGCATCCACGCTGGAGTTCGGAGTTAATATGAGATGCTATGATATCATACTTGGAGGAGAAAATAAAGAACTGAACAGATTGACGTTGTCCACTTATTACCATATCGACGGCATAGTAAAGGACAGAAATGATGACAAATCCAAAGATAATTTTTTCAAGACTTTGGAAAAGGAAATAGGAACTGAGAACTATAAAAACATCTACATACATCAACCCCCTACCCATGCTAATGTATCTATACTTTGTAATGATGGCAACAATAATATCAGTACCTCCCGTCGAGCTATTCATCGACAACACCAATCCTAGTCCAATACCACAACAGATAGCACCTATTATACTCGACATAAGCGGATCAGCACTGATTAAAGCTTCTGTAATATATCGTTCTGCAATATTGAGTATGATGGTAAGTGCAATTGATCCGTATAATGTATTGAAAACAAAAGATTTTCCTAATATAAACCAAGCAAACACTAACAATATGGAGTTGATAACCATAAATGATAACCAAAGCGGTATACCTGTAGAATATCTTATCATTAGCGATACTCCACCCAGTCCCCCCATTACGATCTGATTAGGAATGAGAAAACCTGTAAGCCCAATGGCATAAAGCACCAAACCCAAAGTAATGACTAAGTAATCGCGCCAGTAAAATTTTTTTAAATACTTTATCGGTAGATTCATTACATCAATTTAAATTAAAACTAGATCCTGATTTGTTAGAGAATGAAATGTCAAGAGTAATGTTATACTACCACATTCACAATTTTACGCGGCACAATAATTATTTTTTTCGGTGTTTTACCTTTCAACCATTTCTCGGAGTTAACGTGAGAGAGTACAGTTTCTTCAATCTCAGGATTGGTTGCCTCAGCTGAGAATTCTAATACATAGCGCACTTTTCCATTAAACGATATAGCATATTTAAATGTATCTTCTCGAAGATACTCCTCATTGAGCACAGGCCATTCAGCATCGAAAATAGTTTCTGTGTTACCCAATGCATTCCACAGCTCTTCAGCAATGTGGGGCGCAAAAGGAGAGAGCAGAATCAGAAACTCGCTAAGGATAGCACTATTATTACATTTAAGTGTGGTGAGTTCATTCACGCAAATCATAAAAGCGGACACTGAAGTATTGAATGAAAAGTGCTCAATATCATATGATATCTTTTGAATAAGTTTATGCAGTGATTTTAATGCAGCTAATTCAGGTTCATCGTTGCTAACTTTAAATTGCTCGTTATTATAAAAGAGTCCCCAAGCTCTACGTAAGAACCTATGAACACCATCAATTCCATTTGTATCCCAAGGTTTTGATTGTTCCAATGGACCTAGAAACATCTCGTACAATCGAAGTGTGTCAGCACCATATTTATCAACAATATCATCTGGATTAACAACATTGTACATTGATTTCGACATTTTTTCTACTGCCCATCCACATATATATTTCCCATCTTCGAGAATAAACTCTGCATTCTTATAATCAGGATTCCAGTTTTTGAAAGCTTCTATATCTAATACATCGTGATGCACAATATTTACATCAACGTGTATGGGAGTTGTATCGTATTGATCTTTTAGGTCAAGGGAAACAAACTTGTTTGAATTCTTTATGCGATATACAAAGTTGCTGCGACCCTGAATCATTCCTTGATTGACTAACTTCTTGAAAGGTTCCTCTTCGCAAGATACACCTATATCTACAAGAAACTTATTCCAAAAACGACTATACACAAGATGTCCCGTTGCATGTTCGGTGCCACCAATATACAAATCGACATTGCGCCAGTAATGATTGGCTTCTTGCGAAACTAAAGCAATTCGGTTATGAGGATCCATATAACGCAGGTAATAAGCTGATGATCCAGCAAAACCCGGCATAGTTGAGACTTCTAATGGATAACCCTCATCAGAAACCCAATTCTCGGCTCTGGCGAGAGGAGGCTCACCTGTTTCGGTGGGAAGGAACTTATCTACAGGGGGCAACTCTAGCGGCAATTCGGTATCGCTAAGAGGATAAGGCATTCCATCTTTGTAATAGATAGGAAATGGTTCGCCCCAATAACGTTGGCGTGAGAAGATTGCATCATGAATGCGATAATTAATTTTACTATAACCGATTTCATTATCGACAATTTTCTCAACTGCACGACCAATAGCCTCTTCAACAGAGAGACCATTCAGAAAGTCAGAATTGATCATGATACCCTCTTTTGCATCAAAGCTCTCTTCTGAAACATCACAGTCTTGAATAAGTGGAATTATAGGTAAATTGAAATGCTTGGCAAATGCATAGTCTCTGCTATCGTGTGCAGGCACTGCCATGATTGCCCCTGTACCATATCCAGCAAGTACGTAGTCTGAAATCCATATTGGCATGGGCTCATCAGTAAATGGATGTTTAGCATATGACCCAGAGAATACTCCACTAACCTTTTTATCGGAGATACGCTCTAACTCGGTTTTCTTTTTTGTTTGTAAAATGTATGCATCCACAACATCACGTTGATCATCTGTTGTGAGCTCTTCAGTCAACTCGCTCTCAGGAGCTAACACCATAAATGTAACTCCAAAAATTGTGTCGGGACGGGTTGTGAAAACAGGAATAACATCTCCTCCTAACTTTTCACTTACAGGTAAATCAGCTGATGGTACAGTTTCAAGATATTCCTGTATAGTCTTACCTACACTTGAAGCATCTGCTAAAACTTCAGATTGGGTGAAGGAAAGGAGACGAAATCCTCCTAATTTCAACTTGCTTTGTGCTACAATACGTTCATCCTTCTCTTCAGGTGAAAGGAAAGCATCACTTTCGATATCAACAACTACACCTTTGTCCAAGTTGACAAAAGGAGCGATGAAATCTCCAATTCTATAATGTCTTTTTAATTTAAATCCTAATTGATTATTCTTCACTTCTTCCCAAAGAGCTTGCTCAGCTACATTTTCCTTTGAGTCTTTTGATGAATTTGCTAATGAGGAGTTATCGTCGTTTTTTATAATTGGTATGTGAATAATAGCTCCTTCACTTCTGCCAATCCAGTTGCGCTGTGTTTCTTTAAGAGAATCAGACCAATCCAATTCATCCAATCCTTCAAGTAAACGCTCAGCATAAGCTGATACACGCAAACACCATTGACGCATTTTCTTTTGCTCAACAGGATGACCACCACGAATAGAAACACCCTCGCTAACCTCATCATTGGCCAAAACTGTTCCTAATTCTGGACACCAATTAACCATGCTATCACCTAAATAAGCAATGCGATAGTTCATCAAAACTTCTTGCTGTTCTTTTTTTGATTTTAAGTTCCACTCTTCTGCTGTAAACTCCATAGGTTCAGTAGTAGCAGCATGTACATTTTCTGTACCACGCATACGGAAGTGCCCCTCAAGTCTGTCAATGGGTTTAGCTCGTTGAAGTTGCGTATCGTAATAACTTTTGAACATTTGAGTAAATGCCCATTGTGTCCATTTGTAATAATCAGGGTCACTGGTGCGAATCTCGCGACTCCAATCGTATGAGAACCCTATTTTATCTAACTGCTCGCGGTAGCGGGCAATATTTTGGTCAGTGGTAATTGCAGGATGCTGCCCTGTTTGTATGGCGTACTGCTCAGCTGGCAATCCGTAAGCATCGTATCCCATTGGATGCAACACATTAAAACCTTGCAATCGTTTGTATCTTGAAAAAATATCGGAAGCTATATATCCTAATGGATGACCCACATGTAAACCCGCTCCAGAAGGATATGGAAACATATCTAACACATAATACTTGGGTTTAGATGAATCCTCCGTTACTTTATAAGTTTGCTTATCTGCCCAATAGGCTTGCCACTTTTGTTCTATTTCTCCGAAATTATAATCCATGTTTGCTTGTTTTTGCTTATTTTAAAAAGGCTTTGCAAAGGTAACTATTTAATTGAAAAAGAACAATTGGATGATTTAGATAATTAGGAATAGAGAAATAGAGTCAAGTGATTGTGGAGATAATAATTTGTGGATGTTTCAGTTCGTTATCGAAAAAATCCTTTTATGGAATAAACCGATTGACAATGTAAAATAGGACATTGTTAATTCTTACTTATTGGTGGAAAGCCACCATCACCATCTTTCTCTTTATTCTTGTTACTTAATAAAAGGTTTTCTGAATTAGTTCTCTTTTTAGGTTTTAAATCTTTCAACTCGTCAATTGAATGTGTAGCATTGTCATTCGCCTCATTTT
>JAQVZQ010000080.1 GCA_028708095.1 Dysgonamonadaceae bacterium | reverse complement strand
TTGTTATTCGCAACAATAAAATAAACGCCAATACCTATACCTGTTGTTAAAATAATTCCTAATATTGTGTATAAGATAATTTTTTTCATATTATTTTCCTCCCTAAAATAATTTTATCATAAAATATCGTTTTTGAAAAAGAAATTAATTCAATTTTTAATATTTTGTGTAAAAAAAAATTTTTTAAACAAAAAAATAACAAAAACGACTTGCAGCAAATGAAATAGTGAAATTTTCCTTATAAAAGATTTATTACTTTTCTAATTTAGCATACATAATATAATGAAGCACTAGTAAATTCTCGGCTTTGACTTGTTGTATCCTCAAAAATTCAAGTCTAATGCGTGTGTCGCTGAGCTTTAACAAAAATTACATGCGAAATTGTCGCATTTTGTCGCAAAAAATTGTTAAAAAACCAATTGTTGTTTAATTGACATTAATGTAATTTTTTAGTTACTTGCTATAAGTATTGAAAGCGGTGTTTGGGGTATGAATTACAATAATGTTGATTACCTCTTTGAAACCGAACTTTATTACTTAAATTAACGTTATTATGACTCGGAAGCTGGGCGTTTCATAAATATGATTTCAGCCTTGATAATAACGCAACCAGATTTTCACTATCAACAATTTCTTCATTGTTGTCTAAATCAGAGTTGTCCCTGTTTGCTTTTGCAACTATTGAAATTTTTTTACCTTCTCTATTTACCTTGCTTACTAACCTTTTTCCTTGTTCTCCTACCACAGTTTTATAAATATAGTCTTGAAAAATTAAGGCATCATTATTTTTTAAATTTTCATCTAATTTATGAAAAAATCTAAGCTCAAACGATTCATAAATTTCATCAATATCTTTGGTTAATAACCTTCTTATCTCTTCGGGTGTCTTTATCTTGGGATTTTCTTTCTTCTTATCACCCATATACTTTGATACTTCAAATAAGTCTGTTGTGAAGTCAGAATTATGTAGCCCTGAATAAATTTGTCTAAATATATCTACTAAACTAATATTATTTATTGATCCTGATTTAATTATATTATTAAGAACAATTTCTTTTGTAGCATCAAATTCATCAATAATTACAATACTATTTTTAACCAACTTGCTTTTATAAATACTATATGAGGGCTCAATTATAGTAGAATTTCTTGACAAAAATTTATCCATACTCATTAGCAATACCTTCTTTTCGTCCGTTAAAACCGCAGGGTATAATTCTTTAATCCAACTATATTCCGATGTTTTAATTAGCTTTTTTTCTCTTGCAATGTCCTTTTCTTTCCAGTTGACTTATTAACCGAAATTTCATTTTCAATTAATCCTCTAAAACCCCTCTCAATTTCACTCTCTATAATATTTCTTGTTTCTTGCCTAACATCATTTGAAGCTACTCCCTCAAAAACCTTTAGAAGTCTCTCTAGTTTTTTTGTAATTGGATTTTCTTTAATTGATAGACTTATCGAGTCATTTACTTTTTTATAGTTTTCAATTAATGTATCTGTATTGTTATTTAAAAACAGAACATCATCTTTTAATCTCTTCTTAAATTCTACTTCGTTTAAGTTCTTTTTTAAGCCCGTTATATATAAAATTTTTTTAGGGTTTTTCTCACTATGAATATACTTTGAAATAAAGTCCATAACCTTAGTTGATTTTCCAGTACCTGTAGGCATATCAATCAAAAGTAAATTTTTACCTTCTTTTTTTACAAATTTTTCAATTAATTTATCCATATAAAACCTCTTGCTTATGCAATAGGATAAATATCAAAACCTATTGCAACATATAAATGATTACTTAATATAATAACATATATCGAAAAATAAGTCATAGAATGAGTCATGAAATAAGCATTGAAAAAGCCACTTATTATCTCATTATCTAGTTTGAAAACATTTATAGAAGTAATTGTGTCTAGGTTTTAATTTGTTTAAGTTCACATTAACCAATATTCTCAACAATCTTTTCTCATAAATATTCCAAAAACTTTCTCGCAAATTGTAAAATATGTCCAAAGGTTTTTCCAACTAAAGAAGTATCTAGAGATTGGGCAAGTTTTCCGGAAAGATCAGACATCTTTTTATAACATCCATCTCGGTTTTGCCATATACATGCTTCCTAATAGTTTTGCCATCTATGGTCCTAATATATACCGATCCTCCCCATCTTCCATCCTTTCTTTTATATAATGAACCCTCACCATTTGATCGCCTTGTTCTTTCAACAATCTCGGTTGTTCAATGCCTGAACAACCGCACCAAACTTTTCTAATAATTTTTATCCCTCTACTTTATAAGGGACATGTTTTTTGAAATCTTTACGTTTTTTGGAAAAATTTTCATTTTTTTGATTTTCAACAGATTTATATTCACATTATAAAAAGCCCGCATTATCAACGGTGATAACGCGGTAAAAGTTTTTTAAATAATTTTTGTTTTAATTTTTTAAAATCGAGTTTCAAATTGTAAATAATAAAAACCCCTTTCATAAGAGGTTTTTAAAGTGTGAGATTTTAATTATAACTCTTCATCAGCTATTTAAAATGTTATAAGTTAACAAAGACTAGAAATTGATCTCATTACAATATCTATGTCTTTATTTTCAAGTTCTTGAATAATATGTAAATATGTTTTTTGAGTTGTTGTCATGCTTGCATGTCCAAGCCTACGAGCCACACTGGCAATTGAAACTCCAGCAAACAATAATACAGATGCATGTGTGTGCCTTAGACCATGAATTGAAATAACTGGTAATCCTAACTTTTTGCAATGTCGCTCTAATACAGCATTAACAGTTGAATTGTATATTTTATCACCATTTACAAAAATGGGCTTGTCTGCTGGTAAATTTCTAACCAGTTCAGAAAGTTGCATAATAAGTTGCCAATCAATTTGTATTTTTCTATTAGAGGATAAGTTTTTAGTTAATAAAAATGACCCGCCGCCCTTATAATCCCATGTCTTATTAATTGATAGTGATTGATTAGAAAAATCAAAATCTTCTGGTGTGATTCCCAAAGCTTCTGAAAATCTTAGACCTGTTTTTGCAATTAGTAATATAAGCCAATCAAAACTTATTTTTCTTTCTAAATTCAAATTGCTTAGCAATGTTTGAAGCTGAAACTGATTTAGATATTTAACTTTTTTAGCTCTTGGAGGCTTTCCTTTAATAATTATTTTTCTAGTAGGGTCAATTGGAATAACTCCGTCATCAACTGCATCTAGAACTGCACCCTTTAATTGATGATGAAAATCCATTGTAGTTTGTCTTTCGTGAGTTTTTGCATAATCATTTAATAACTGTTGATAACTTATTCTTGTTAGCTCCGCTGTTTTTAAATTAGGCACTAGTTTTTTAAGCCACGATAAAGTTAAGCTATATTTTTTCATTGTTATGTCTCTTATCGCACCTTCTTTATATATTTTAATCCACCTTTCATAATACTCATAAAATATCTCATCTTGCCTTTGTGTTAATAATCCTTGCATAATAAATATTCTCCTTAATTTTTATAATTTGCTTGTGCTGATGAAGCTTTATAAATTAGTTAAATATTCCAATTTAAAGTAAAAAAGGAATTACTATTAAAAGTAATCCCAATTATATTTTATTATTATATTCTTAAATTTCAAATCCACCTTCAATAACAAATTTTCTCAAAATTTTGTCTATCTTTATTTTAAGCAATGGAGTAGATATTGTTCTTCCCTCTTTGTTTTCAAAATATATTTTTGCATTTAAGATATCAACAGAATTTTTTAACTTATCAAATCTTCCAAATTCATTGATACTTTTTTCAGTAACACTAAATCTCATAAACTCTCTTAATTTTTGTTCATCAACACCAATGGCATTGGCAAACTTAAAAATTCGATCTTCTCTTGCTTTTCCTTGATAATAAACAATATAATCTTTCAATGTTTTTTCTTCATCAACTTCAATATTTCCACTTTGAACATCGTGTAAAAAAATTCTTGCAAAAGCTTGTTCTTCTTGGGTTAATGTAGCAAATGTTTTATGCAACTCATCCAAAGTGTTTTGAATTATGTCTTCTGATTCTTTCGATCTAAGCACTTTAAAGAATTTTACAAATCGAGAATTCATATAATCGGCATCAATAATCTCGGTATTAATCTCGGTCAAATAACCTTCAATATCGTAAGGAATATCTTCATTCCCAGATCCTCTGTCTTTCGCTAATTCTTTATATCGTAAAACTAATGCCATATATATAGATTCATCCAAATTCAAAGTTATTTCAATTTTAGGTGATTTTCCAAAACTATAAGTTAACTTACTCCATCTAAAACCTTGAATTTTTGCAGCCTCTAAATACTTGTTAAATTGACTAAATAAAGCAGCGAATTTCTTTTTGCTTTCACTGTCTTCTGGCAACTTATCAAAGTTATCTATGCCAGATGATTGAAATACAGATTTTATCTCATCAAATATCTCATTCATTTTAATTAAATTCTTATCTAACTTAATTGCAAACAAGCCAAAAGGTTTTTCACCAGAATAAAGCTTGAAAGCTTTTTCCACATTTCTTTTCATTGTATGTGGCTTTCTGTAATATTTTACTGTTCCAAAAGGCTTATCTTTGCCAAACAATCTATTTGTTCTAGAAAATGCTTGGATAATTCTTTCATTTTCTAAAAGTTTGTCTAAATACAATGTATTAATCCACTTAGAATCGAAACCCGTTAACATTTGATCTACAACAATTAAAATATCTATTTGTTTTTCAGGAGTATTGCCAATTGAAATGTACGGCGATTTATGAGCCAATCTAAGCGAGACATCTTTTTTAAACTTATCATGTGTTGGCATTGTAAATTCCTGCTCAAATATTTTGTTATAATCGTCTAGTATTTCAACTAGCCCCTCAATCTTAAAAGGTGCATTATCATTATTATCAATATTAGAATCGAAAAGAGCAGTTATTTTTAAATTATGATTTTTTGCCTTAAACAACCTGTAATATTCAATTGCTTCATTGATACTGCTTGTTGCAAATAAAGCATGAAATTTGCTGTTTACACTTAAAGTTGTCCAACTCTCTAAAATATCTTCAACAACTTTTTCTCGGTGTATGGTTGTTTCATATTGGCTTTTAGGAATAAAGTCTTCAATTCCCCAAATATACTCACCAGAAGAATTAATATAGCCAGCCATTTCAGTTGATCCAGAACTCATATATTCTTGATAAACTTGTTTTTTGCTTTCATCATTAAAAGCATCTTGTTCATTAGTCACCTTTGCCTTTTCAAAAGCAATAACCTTGCGTAAATCTCTATCTTTAAAAGTTGCTACTGGTGATGGATCAAACCCCAAAACATTTTTATCTCTAATCCCATCAGCAATGCTATATCTATGTAATTCATCACCAAAAACATCTGCTGTCGTATTCATATTTTTTTGATTTTCATCAATAATTGGTGTTCCTGTAAATCCAAAGAATAACGCATATGGAAATGTTGCTTTAATATCACTCATCATATCACCAAATGTAGAGCGATGAGCTTCATCCACAATAAAAACAATACGTTTACTGTTTATTTTATCAATATCATCTTGCTTAAATTTGCTATCCTCTTTAATTCTACTCATTTTTTGAATTGAGGTAACAATTAATGAATCTAAGTGATTATCACTTTTTAATTTATTAACTAAAACATCAGTATTTTCTGTTGCCTGAACAGATTCACTGTCATCTGCAAATCCACGGTATTCTCTTAATGACTGCGTCCCCAACTCTATTCTATCCATCAAAAACACAACTTTATCAGCATCTTTTGAATTCGCAATCAATTGTGCCGATTTAAAACTTGTAAGAGTTTTTCCAGATCCAGTCGTATGCCAAACATATCCACCCATTTGATTTTTATCAACCCATTTATGCTTTTTAACTTTAACTGAAATTGATCGAGCAGCATAATATTGATAGCTTCTCATAACTTTAAGAATTCCATCTCCTTCATCTGCGATTGTATAAAAACCAATAAGTTCATGTGCCATTGGAATTGCAAGAAGTTGAGATGCCACCTTATCCCACTGATTAATTTTCTCATTATCAAAATCTGCCCAGTTAAAATAATAATCAGCATTAAAAATATTTTCTGGACCAGGGTTAGCTAAATATCTTGTTTCTTCTGGAGTCATCGCAACGAATATTTGAACAAGTGAAAATAAGCCGGAGTATACTCCTTCATAAGCATATTTTTCAATTTGACTAACAGCTTGACTTATAGGTATACCACTTTTTTTAAGCTCAATATGTATTACTGGCATTCCATTAATTAATAAAAACAAATCTCCTCGTCTGTTGTTAAGCATTTTTGATCTAGTTTCAAATATTGGTTGAGAAACAATTTGATATCTGCTTTGACCAGCTGCAATTTCTCTTCTGTCATATATTTTTAAACTGACTTCTTTTCCAAAATGTTCTTTGTCATCTGGGTTGTCTCTTTTAATAGAAACTGTTCTCCCATTAATAAAACCATTTAATTTAACTGGAATTCGCAGTTCTCTAATCTGATTTAATATTTGTGCCATTTCACCATCTGTAAGAGGATGATCATTAAGCCTATCAATACCACGATTATTTTCAAACAAAATACTTGCCCAATTGTCAATAAGATCTTTTTCTGTTTTATTTCTTAAAACTTCTTTTTCCCATCCTTTTGAGTGTAAGATATTGATTAATTCCTTTTCGAATTTTAATTCGTCGTTAAAAATCATAACATTCTCCTTTTTATTGTGCTTTTTATGCGTTTTTTAATGGATTTCTGCTTACGCTGATGAAGGGTGATAAGATTGTCCAAGCTTTGAAATAGTATGCCTATTTTCTTTTGTTCTCTTTTATTCGGCAAATAAATATTCAACTGCTTTACAATATTGCCAGATAAATTTCCTTGCCCACCTTGCAAGTATATGTCAACAATATAATCTTTTCTATTTCTTAGCCAATGTGAAATAAAATAAGTGCTATGATTATCTTGCGGAATTATTGCCAATACTGCTTGATTTATCGCTCCATCAAGCCTAGACACAGCAACTTCACCACTAGTAGCCCCATATAAAGCATACAAAATATCCCCTCGTTTTATTAACTTTGTAGAAGTTTCAGATAAAGCTTTTTCACTTACATAAAACTCTGTAGTTTCGTTTGAAATTTCACCTGATCTAATAAATGGAACATTACCATTATAGTATTCTTTATTGGAGACTAGTGGAGTTCCGCCAGAATTTGATTTTGTTATATTTCCTAGCTTACACTGTTCCCAATCTTCAGTGAAACCAGCGAATCTTATTTGTGGTTTTAAACGATTTTTATTCATTTTCACCACCTTTTAGAAGGTTTTTAAACTGTTCTAAACCCTTCATATCAAACTCATTCCCTTCAAGCTCTTCAAGCATAGAGGATAATGATTTTTCCGCCTCTTTAATTTCATTCTCAATATCTAATAATGTTGTGCTATATTTTTCTGATAACTCTTTAATTTTTGTTGTTAAATTGTTTATTAAAATTGTTGGAAGACTGTAGATAGATTCAATAATTGGAAATATCCATTTCTTTTCCAATAAAGTTAGAGCTAACTCATCAGAAAGATTTTCAATTGTAGATTTTGTTTTAAGGTGCAATTCTTCTTTTGCTTTTTTAATTTCAGATTTTAAAGACCTTTCTTCAACAATCAAGTTGCTTACTTTTAATATCCTTTCTTCTAACGACGCTTCTTCAACTGGCTCTTTGCTTTTTTCTAATAGTTTTGCTTGCTTTATAATTTCTGCATTAACAAAAGCAGTTTTGTCTTCGTTTATAACATCAGATTCCTTATCTTCTTCTGATAAGGAGTCAAGAATTTCTTCATATTCAGCAGTTATATTTTCTAGTCTATTTTCTTTATTATTTACTTCTGCAATTTCTTCTTTAAGTATGTTTTCTTGGACCAATTCAAATGGCAATATTTTTCCTTTCCAGCCTTCTTGCACTTCAACATCTTTGCTATCTTTCTTTTTAACAACCATGTTTGGCTCAACCGCTTTAATTGAAGAAGTTCCATCGCTTTGAATTACTTCCAAATCAATAGATATTTCTTTCCAATTGTCACTAAACAATTGATAGGCTTTATACTTGTCTATTATTGAAGTAAATTTTAATCTATCGAATATGTTTTCGCTTATAACTCCGTCTTCTTTTGAAATTATAACATTGTTCATATTTGATATTAATCTTTCTTTTAAATAATAACTTAAGGTATTAAACTCTTGCTCAAATTTGTTTGTGAATTCTTTAATATCTGGGCTATTTGTTATTATATCACTAATATCTCCATCAAAAAGTGTTGAATATGGGGTGTTGTTAGATTTAAATATTAATTGCTTTAAATTTGGAAACTCATTCCAATATTTTGACAGTTCGTTAATTTCACTGTTTGGTATTCCTCCATTTATTGAAGCAAAAATATCCCATGATTCTGGGCTTTCAGAGGAATCAACATAACGTGGTATATTTAAATTATAATCGTTTTGCCTAATTTCTTCCTTACTTATAACTCGTGAATATTTTTCAATATTCTTACGCCCAATAACAGTGTCTACAATTTTCTTAATATCAGATGATTGTAGCTGATTTGTTTTACCAACTTTAACAAAACCTTTTGATGCATTCACAATTAAAACATCTGTGTTTTCTCTTTTTTGTTTTAACACCATTATAATAGTTGGAATCCCTGTTCCATAAAAAATGTTTGATGGCAATCCAATAATTGCATCAATATGATTTTGTTCTATTAAATTCTTTCTAATATTACCTTCTTCACCACCACGGAATAAAACACCATGTGGCAATACAATTGTCATAATACCATCTGGTTTAACATGATAAAGGTCATGCAATAAAAACGCATAATCTGCTTTTGATTTTGGAGCTAACCCAAACCTTGCGTATCTTGGATCAGATTCCTTGTCAGTTGGGTCCCACGCTTGTGAGTATGGTGGGTTGGAAACAACTGCATCCACATATAAAGGGTCATATGTATTTGTCGGGTCAGACTCATCAAAGTATGGCCAATCTTCTTCTAAGGTATCTCCACAACGGGTAACAATATTGTCTGGCAAAATTCCACGCATAATAAGATTCATTCTTGTTAGGTTATAAGTGTTTTCCTTTAACTCTTGTGCATAGTATTTAATTTTATCTTTATTATTAATATGTTTTGAAACTGCACGACCAATGTTAATAAGCAATGAACCAGAGCCACTTGTTGGGTCATAAATCTTAATGGTTTCTCTATCTTGTAAATGGTGGGAAATAATTTCAGACATTAGCAAAGAAACTTCGTGCGGAGTGTAAAACTCTCCAGCTTTTTTGCCAGCGTTTGCTGCAAAGTTGCTAATCAAATATTCGTATATAAAACCAAGAACATCATAATCTTGTGTTCCATCCATTGGGATGTCTTTAATTATTTGAATCAACTCACTAATAGCTTTAGTTTGAGATCCAGAAGTATCTCCAAGTTTACTTAATCCAGTTTGTAATGTATCAAATATTTTTTCATACACTTTTTTATGAGTTGTGCTAATTAGTCTATTAAAAGCTGAAAGTGCATCTCTAACATTTGCAACATCAAACTCTTTTCCTTTTTTTATCCAAGTTGAAAAAAGGTCTTCATATGATATAAAGTAGCCTAAGTTTTTCTGACAAAAAGTTACAATCTCTTCATTATCTTCTTTTAACTCTTTTAGGTCTTCTCTTGTCCAATCTTCTTTAATTAAATATTGCTCTTGCTTTTCTGATAAAAATTTGTAAAATATAAATCCTAAAATATAGTCCTTATATTCATTGGCTTCAATTTTTGAACGCATCTTATTTGCAGATTCCCAAATCTTAGCTGCTAGCTGTTGTTTATTCATTTGTATTGCTCCTTGTTTTTAAATTACATTTAGTATCAGTTTACCATATTTCTAAAAAAATTTTAAATGTTTTTAAATGTTTAAATAAGTATTATTTAATACGAATCTATTAATTATTATGTAAGCTTTCCAAATAACTCAAATTGATTTCTTTCAAACTAACAAGTATTTCTTGTGAGTTTGTTTTGAACTTGTCGGAATTTCCGACAAGTTGGATTATGATACGCATTCGCATCTAAACAAATGAGATCCACTACAAAATAATATTGTTTTTTTTATTTTCAATAAATTTTGATAGCAACTTTAAATTGCTCGAACGATATTTAAAGGTCAATTGCTTCAATGTTTTAAAATTTAAGCTATAAAACATATCTTCATCAATTCTTAAATCATTAAATAATAATTCTTTTAACCTCTTTACTGATGACACTGGTGATAAAGAATAAAGTTTATCACATAGTGCTTTTTCTGGAGTTGCAATTTGGTATACTCTATTATTCTCTTCAATAATTTTAACGCCTAAAGGATATGCTTCGTTAGGTATATCTCTATACAAAAATCTTCCAAAGAAATTGTTATATTCTTTCTTCTTGTTTTTAATTAAAGGTTGCTGAAGTAAAAGTGTTATAAACAGCTTCGAGAATAAGTCCATGATAATATAAGGCATAATCGAATGAAAGATAAGATGGTCCATAAATAATTCCAGCCAAATACTTCCCAGATGTCTCTCTATCGGTTTCATAAACACCTCTTACAACTTGAAAAAGATTGCCCGCCTTAATCTCTCGTGCAATCTTTGTTTTTATATTCTTATAATACTATATCTTTGTGCTAAATCATCAAAGGTTAAAATCATATTGATTTCCTCCAGTTAGTATCATTATACGATACTTTGTGGAGGAAATGAAGTGCTTTTTACAAAATAAGTGATTCTTTATAGTATTGTTTAACTCTCCCTACAGCAAATTGAGTGTTTTGGCAGTAAATAATTGAGTGTTTTGGCATTTTTATTTTAAGTGACAAGCCATATTCCCTTTTTTATAATTATTGCATTTTTTGAAAGTGGAATCTCATCTCCTTTTTTTGCAATTATTGCAAAAAATGTAGGTAGCTATTGAAAACAAGCATTGAATTTTTAAGTATTAATAACTAAATTTTTTAAACTATTCTTAAATTAAATTTGTTTTATTTTAGAACTGTCTGCAACATTTATTTGTTAAAATATTAAACAATAATTTTTGCATTAATAAAAATGTGAAACAAGTTCAAGTTCAATTTGAAAAGTTTCACACTTTTATTTTATCTATTTAATTCCCATGATTGCTTTATTTAACTTAGCAAATAATCAATTTTAGAATAATCTTATTATTTCATAAATCATAATAATTTCCTTTATCTCATATTATTAATAGCCTATCACTTTTTAAAATTATTTCATAATATTTCCTCTAAAAGACTAGTCGGCTTAATGAAAATATTTTGCCGCCATTTGACAGCAGTAGAGGTAGAAAATGGTAGTTTTAGGTAGTAAAATATGGGAAATGATTTTTTGATATTTTAGTGTTTTTTGAAGATAATTTTTGTTGAAAAATTTGACAGCAGTAGAGCTGTTTTTTGACAGCAGTTTTATTTTAGGGCAATTTTAAAGTGAATATTTTTGAAAACAAAAAACCCGTGAAAGTGGGCTATATTTATAGCATTTCACGGGTTTTAATTTATGGAGCTTATGATGGAATTCGAACCCATGACCTCACTCTTACCAAGAAACACATCTGTTTTGCTAGGGTTGTTTTCTCATCTTTAAAACTCAATAAAATACAGCAGTTTTGAACATTATTTTTTCATTGGCTCCCATATATTCTCTAATTATATAGGACCATTTGCTAAAATTGGCTCTTTTTACAACATTTTCAATAAAATCCCCCTCACCTTTTCTATCTAAACCTACCCAAAACTGTGTAGCACTCTCTAAAATATTTATGTTTGACAAATGTTATAGTTTTATTATTTTAATCCCCATATAAAGAATTTTTATGATATAATGCTAAAAGAAAAATATGAAAAAACAGAAACCTTTAAGATAATGTAAATTGGAGAGAGTATGAAATATTTTGTATCATCGGACATTCATGGATTTTATAATGAATGGAAGAATGCTTTAAATGAAAAAGGGTTTGATATTTTAAATCCTAATCATAAAATTATTCTCTGTGGAGATTTATTTGATAGAGGTCGACAACCTAAACAAATCATAGATTTTATTTTAAACAATAAAAGTAAATTTATAATCATTAAGGGAAATCACGAAGATTTAATTGAAGATTTAATTGAAAGAAATCAAAGCACAATTTATGATCTACATAATGGAACATCAACCACTATAGTTGATTTGTGTCCAGAATGGCTTATAAATGAATTTGATTTGAAAAAGATATCAAAACAAACAGGACTTAATGAAATTTTATCCATGTGTCAGAATTATTTTGAAACTGATAATTATATTTTTGTGCATGGTTGGATCCCAATTGATAATTACATAAATCAATATGATCCTAATTGGCGAAATGCAAGCTCGGACGCTTGG
>JAQVZQ010000079.1 GCA_028708095.1 Dysgonamonadaceae bacterium | reverse complement strand
CTTCTGATACTGTCAAAGAAGTTGGGAAAACCAATGTTTCAGGAACAGTAATTACTTTTAAACCAGATGATTCAATTTTTACGGTATTAGAATATAGATACGATATATTGGCTACTCGAATGCGTGAGCTTGCTTTTTTAAATGCTGGTATTCGCCTCAATATAACCGATAAAAGAGTAATAAAAGAAGATGGTTCGTATAAGATGGATAGCTTCTATTCAGACAGCGGACTTGAAGAGTTTGTTAAATATATTGACAGATCTAAAGAATCGCTTATACAAGATGCAATTCATATTGTTACTGAAAAGAATGGTATTCCAGTAGAAATTGCAATGACTTATAATACTTCTTATAATGAGAATGTTTTTACTTATGTAAATAACATTAATACAATAGAAGGTGGAACACATTTAACTGGTTTTAGAAGAGGATTGTCGAGAACACTGAAGAAGTATGCTGATGACTCTAAAATGCTTGAAAGACTAAAGATAGAAGTAAGTGGTGATGACTTTAGAGAAGGACTTACAGCAGTGCTTTCAGTGAAAGTAGCCGAACCACAATTTGAAGGTCAAACCAAAACTAAATTGGGTAATTCAGAAGTAATGGGTGCAGTTGATCAGGCTACAGGTGAGGCTTTAGGTAACTATTTGGAAGAGCACCCTAGGGAAGCGAAAATAATTGTTGAAAAAGTAATTTTGGCTGCAACAGCTCGACATGCCGCACGTAAAGCTCGTGAGATGATTCAAAGAAAATCACCATTAACTGGTGGAGGGCTACCAGGCAAATTAGCTGACTGTTCTGACAAAAATCCTGAAAACTGTGAAGTGTTCATTGTCGAGGGTGATTCTGCTGGTGGAACAGCAAAACAAGGTCGTGATCGTTTTACTCAGGCAATTCTTCCTCTGAGAGGAAAAATATTGAATGTCGAGAAAGCGATGCCTCATAAAGTTCTCGAGAATGAGGAAATTAGAAATATTTACACTGCTTTAGGCGTAACAATTGGAACAGAAGAAGATTCTAAGGAGTTAAACATGGATAAGCTTCGTTATCATAAAGTGATAATTATGACGGATGCTGATGTGGATGGAAGCCACATTGCAACACTTATTCTCACATTCTTTTTTCGTCACATGCGCCCTCTTATAGATAAAGGATGTGTGTATGTTGCAACTCCTCCATTGTATTTTTTAAAACGAGGAAAGAACGAAGCGTATTGCTGGAACGAACAACAACGTCAGTCGTTTATATCAAAATATGCTGATGGTAACGAAAACCTTGTTCATACTCAAAGATATAAAGGTTTAGGAGAAATGAATGCTGAGCAATTGTGGTCGACAACCATGAATCCTGAAACCAGAACGCTTCGTCAAGTAACAATTGAGAATGCAGCCGATGCTGATATGATTTTCTCAATGCTTATGGGTGAAGAGGTAGCTCCTCGACGTGAATTTATTGAGGAAAATGCAACTTATGCAAGAATTGATGCTTAAGTTCTAGCTAAAATGTTCATCAATTAAAAAGCGTAAGATAATGTTGCTTTTATTACTTATAAATAGGAATGATTTTTTTTAAAATGAGAGTAAATAAAAAACACTCTCATTTTCTTTGTTAAACTAGAACTGTATGATACGGCCCCCTTTTTTAAAACTAAACGATAAGGCTATTATTGTTTCTCCAGCAGGTAAAATATCTCCTGTGTATGTAAATAATACAATTGATATTCTTCAAGAATGGGGTTTGGAAGTGAAGACTTCCAAGAATGCATTAAAAGAGAGTGGATCTTATAGTGGTTTTGTTTCTCAAAGACTCACTGATTTACAAGATGCAATGGATGACGCGGAAGTGAAGCTGATCTTTTGCTCACGGGGAGGTTACGGTACTATTCATTTACTCGATAGTTTAAATTTCGAAGGAATTAAAAAAAAACCAAAGTGGATGATTGGATTTAGTGATATTACTGCATTACACGTTGCTTTTCAAAAAAATGGAATCATGTCTATACATGGTCCTATGACTAAGCATTTTTCTGATAGAGGGAGTACTGATTTATCTGTGCTTTATACAAAAGTAGCTCTTTCAGGAAAACCTCTGAATTATGAAATTTCAACTGAGTTATCTTATTTGAATAAAGAAGGAAAAGTAACTGGAACACTTTTTGGAGGAAATTTATCGGTTTATGCCGGACTTTTAGGATCTAAATTCTTTAAAATTCCAAGAAATGGAATTTTATTTTTAGAAGATATTGGAGAAAAGCCATATCGTGTAGATAGAATGATTTATCAATTAAAGTTAGCTGGAGTTTTTAATAAAATAAAAGGTCTTATTGTTGGACAATTTACAGAATACGAGGAAGATACTCAAATGTATGGTGCTTTATATGAGTCTATATTGTCCGCAGTTAATGAGTTTTCATTTCCAATATGTTTCGGATTTCCTATAGGGCACACAAAAACGAACTTACCCTTGATTAATGGTGGAAATGCAACACTCACAGTCAATAAAGACTCTGTTTCCCTAAAACAACGTTTATAATATGCCAATGTCCTTAGAATTAATATTGCTAATTTCTTCCATTCTTTTCTTTGTAAGTATGGTAGTTGGGAAAGCAGGACATAGATTTGGTATACCTGTTTTGTTGTTATTCCTTGGTGTAGGCATGGTTTTTGGGCAAGATGGTTTTGGGTTGAATTTTCACAATATTCAAACTGCTCAGATAATTGGCACCGTTGCTTTAAGTATAATACTTTTCTCGGGTGGACTTGATACCAAGTTTTTAGAAATAAGACCTATTATATTTCCAGGTGTTGTAATGGCTACACTTGGGGTAGTACTCACTGCATTATTTACTGGAGTTTTTGTATGGTGGATTACAAGCATGTTGATTCCTTCACTGGGAATAGGTTTTCTAACAGCTCTTTTATTAGCTTCTACCACATCATCTACCGACTCTGCATCAGTATTTGGAATTTTGCGGTCTCGAGGAACAATTTTGAAAAATAATTTACGTCCATTGCTAGAATTAGAGAGTGGAAGTAATGATCCGATGGCATATATGCTTACTGTTACTGTAATAACAATAATAAATGCGGGAGGAGTTAATTTTTGGCAAGTTTCACTGCTTATAATAATTCAATTGGTTGTGGGAACATTAGCTGGATATTATCTTGGTAAATTATCAGTTTTTCTAATAAATAAAATAAGACTTGATAATGGAGCATTGTATCCAATTCTTCTTTTCACATTAGGTATGTTCATATTTTCACTTACTTATTTTTTAAAAGGGAATGGGTATTTAGCTATATATATTGCTGGGTTAGTAATTGGCAATTCAAAATTTGTGCATAAACGTACATCAATGCGCTTTATGGATGGTTTAGCATGGATGAGCCAGATATTATTATTTTTGACACTGGGTCTTTTAGTAAATCCACACGAACTGTTAAGATCAGATGTTCTTATACCTGGCTTATTAATTGCTTTTTTTATTATTATTGTGGCTCGCCCACTAACCGTTTATTTGAGCTTAATTCCTTTTAAGTATATTTCAGTACGTGATAAAGCTTTTATTTCATGGGTAGGTTTAAGAGGTGCTGTACCAATTATTTTTGCCATCCTAACTTTAGCTGCTGGTGTCCCTCATGCTCGTTGGATTTTTAATATTGTTTTTATCATAACACTGGTTTCACTAATAGTTCAGGGAACATTTTTAAATTTAGTTGCATCTTGGCTCAAGCTTTCACAAAATCCTGTTAGTTATCGGAGTTTAGAGGATTTTGATGTAGAGTTTTCTGAGGAGATAAAGTCTGCGATGACTGAAATACTTATTACTGAGGAAGCATTTCAACACGGTAAAAATCTTATGGAAATGCCTCTGCCTGATAAGACACTTGCGGTAATGGTTAAACGTGGAGAGCACTATTTTGTGCCGACAGGCCAGACAGCGTTGCGTGTTGGAGACAAACTGCTTGTTATCTCAGATGATGAGCACGCTTTAAAAGAAACATACAAGAATATGGGAATATCAGAGTTTTCATATCATAAAAATAAATGATACTAATATGAGACTATTCAATAAAACTATCTTCTTCTCTCTATTAATTACATCTATACTCATGCTGGCATCTTTTAGCTCATGTAATTCCAACAAATCCAGATCGAAAAACTCATCACATATAGATAAAACTTCTTATAAACAGTTGTCTCCTGAATTTAATTCTGACAGCGCATTTTTATTTATAAAAAAACAAGTTGATTTTGGCCCACGAGTTCCAAATAGCGCTGCTCATATGGAATGTGGTAATTATTTAGTTTCTAAACTTACAGAATTTGGAGCTCAAGTTCTTGAACAAAAGGCAATTCTTAAAACATATGACGGAATTTCATTGAATGCACGGAATATTATTGGAGTGTACAATCCTAATAGTGAAAAAAGAATTTTATTATTTGCTCATTGGGATACACGTCCATTTGCTGATCAAGAGACAGATACGTCAAAACGAACACAACCAATACTTGGTGCGAATGATGGTGGGAGTGGTGTAGGAGTACTATTGGAAATAGCAAGACAATTGAATCAAAACCCAGTAGATGTTGGTGTTGATATAATTTTTTTTGATGCTGAAGATTGGGGGCAACCAAGTTTCGAAAGCAATCAAGTTCCTGGAGAATGGTGGTGTTTAGGTTCACAACACTGGGCAGCAAATCCTCACATACCTAATTATCGAGCTAATTATGGAATTCTTCTTGATATGGTTGGTGGCTCAAATGCATCTTTCTACAAAGAAGGATACTCAGTGCAATACGCATCAAATATAACAGAAAAAATATGGAAAATGGCATCTCGTTTGGGTTATGGAAAATACTTTATAAATAAACGTGGAGGTTATATTACTGATGATCATGTAGCGGTAAATCAGTTGCATCGGGCTCCAAGTGTAAATATAATTCATACATCGGAAGACTCATCACATGGTTTTGGTGACTTTTGGCATACTCACAATGACAATATGGATGTAATTAATAAATCCACCTTAAAAGCAGTTGGCCAAACTGTAATGGAGATAGTGTACACAGAGAAATGAAAATGGAATAGTTGAGACAAAAAGAATAGAAAAATATGCAATCTATAGATCAAGTACAAGAAGAAATAATAGAAGAATTTGCTGTTTTTGATGATTGGATGGATAAGTATGCACTTATTATTGAACAAGGTAATTCATTAGATAAATTAGATGATGCTTATAAAACTCCAAACAATATAATTGAAGGTTGTCAAAGTCGTGTTTGGTTGCAAACGGATTTTGAGAAGGGCAGATTGCATTTTCGTGCTGAAAGCGATGCTGTTATAGTTAAAGGATTATTAGCTTTAGTACTGAGGGTTTTCTCTGGACGTACTCCTGATGAGATTATTGAATCAAATTTGTATTTTTTAAAAGAGGTTGGACTTACTGAACATCTTTCGCCAACACGATCTAACGGTTTATTAGCCGTAATTAAACAAATCAAATTTTATGCAATAGCATATAAAGCAAAAGAAGACCAATCGATATAGATTATTAAATCACTATTATTTTCCCTGTCGCCAACGCCTTAATAAATTGGATGACTTAGGAAATATACCCTTCGATCTGGTTCGAACGTCTTCTATTACATAGAAAGCATCTTTGTCGAATGACATGATTATATCAGAAACCAGTTTGAGCTGTTTCCTATCAATCACAGTTTCAATTATGTCTACTTCCTCCACGGAGCCTGTTCCACGCAGAAGCGTTGCTCCAAATCCTTTTAAACTTAATAATCTCACCAATTTAATGCCTGCTTTGTTAGTATATACCCTGCAGAGGATGATTCCAAATGCGATTCGTTTCTCAATCAGTATTCCAACATAATTGCCTGCAGCGTAGCCTCCTGCATATGATAGATAGGCTACCATGTCATTTGCACGCGAAAGAATTTGGGAGATGATTACTACCCAAATGAAAACTTCGAAAAATCCAATGATTGGAGCCTTTAATTTTTCTCCTTTCGACACAAAAATTATTCGTAATGTTCCGAGCGTTACATCAAAGATTCTACCCACAAATATTATAACAGGAAGAAGGTAGGGATAGCTGTCAATAAAGTCGAACATAATGTTAATTATTTAATTTGTTATTGTCTTAAGATAATTGATAAAATCTGCAATGTCCTTCTCTGTGGTATCCCACGAGCAAACAAGCCTCATTTCGTTACGTGAAATGTCCCAGTCATAAAAAAAATAGTGCTGACGTAGTTTATCTGAAATGTCTTTTGGTAATATGAAAAAGATTGCATTCGACTCTACTTCTTGAGTGATTTTGATACTGCTTATTTTGCTCATTTCATTTGCCAGTAGTTGAGCAAATGTGTTAGACTTTTGTGCATTTTCTAACCATATGTTCTCACTCAGATATGGAATAAACTGAGCAGAAAGGTAGCGCATTTTTGAATAGAGTTGGCATGTTTGTTTGCGATAATATTGTAAGTTCATTTCTAGTTCGGGGCGCAAAGCAATCAAAACTTCGCCCATCATTAGCCCATTCTTGGTGCCACCCAATGTAAAGATATCTACACCGCAGTCTGTGGTCATTTCTTTTAAGGAGCAATTGGCTTTAGCACATGCATTAGAAAGTCGTGTGCCGTCCATAAACAGATACATATTGTTCTTGTGAGCCAAATCTGCCAATTCTTTTATTTCTTTTATTGTGTAGAGTGTTCCCAACTCTGTAGTTTGCGAAATGGCTATTACTTTGGGTTGTGAGTGATGAGGTTCGCCAAAACCATGCAACTCATTTGCAACTAACTCGGGGGTGAGTTTTCCATCTTTGGTAGGAATTTCTTTCATTGCGCAACCTGTTAGTTTAGTGGGTGCTCCACATTCATCTACTGCAATATGGGCAGTAGATGCGCAAATTATACTGTGGAAAGAAGATACGCAAGATTGCAAGGCTATGACATTAGCTCCAGTTCCATTAAATACAAAGTATGGTTTGATAGATTCATTTTCTAACAATGCTCGCATTGCTTGCTCAGCTTTACGAGTCCATATGTCGTCGCCATATCCAATAGCATGATTGGTGTTGCTTTCTACAATAGCGTTCATGATAGCTGGGTGTACACCCGAATTATTATCACTTCCAAAACTTCTCATTTGATTTATATATTGGTTGTTGTTTTAAATATTTGTTGCAAGAAACTTTTGTGCCAGTTTTGGTTCTTTACCTCTGCGTTTCATATAATCTTCGGCTTGCTCATTACTTATTGGTCCTATTGCAAAATATTTAGCTTCTGGGTGTGCAAAGATTAATCCTGACACTGATGAATTTGGGTACATCAATCCATTTTCAGTGAGCGATATGCCTATTTCGTCAGACTTTAATAATAAGTTGTGCAAGTCAAAGTTAATGGATTGATCGGGTATCGACGGATAGCCTACTGCAGGCCTGATACCTGAATACTTTACAGCAAACATACTAGGAATGGTTAAATCCTCATTACTGGCATAGCCCCAATATTCTTTTCTGATTTTTTCGTGAAGCCATTCAGTAGCACCTTCAGCCAATCTATCAAGAAGTGACTGAAGAACTATAAAACTGTATTCGTCACCCGAACTTTGATACTTATTCAACAGATAATCTGCACCTGCACCAGCTGTTACTGCAAAAGCACCTAAATAGTCTTTTTTGTTTGCCGAATGTGGTGCAACGAAATCGCTTAAGCTAAGGTATTCATTTCTATCATTTTCCTTTTGTTGGCGAAGCATTGCAAAAGGAACGTTATTGATAAAGACAGTGTCATTTTTACTATATGCTTCACCAATAACAAATACCGCCTTGATATATTCTGCTTCAAGGTCTATTATTTTGTGCAACAAAGCTTGGGCGTCGTCATAAAGCTTTGAAGCTTCCATTGCTTTTTCTCTCTCTCCTTCTTTAAATGATGCAAACCATTGAGCTTTGCAATGACCACACATACTAACATTAGTAACTGTTGCAAACTTTGCAGATAGATTCCAAGCATGGAAAAAGAATTTCCAATTAATATAGGGCGTAATATCTTTTATTTTTATTGGGTTTAAAACCTTTCTACCAATGTAGTTAGGTTTAAAAACTTCGTAGTTGTCCCAGTCTATTCTATAAAGCTTATCACGTGCAACTTTAAGTGACACAAGCTCTGCTTTTCTCTCAATAGTTGATTCGCGTAAGTTTTTATATTCTTCTTTAATCTTACTGATGTATTCTGTTTTAGTTTTTTCATTCATAAGATTAGACATGGCAAATGGACTTTGCGATGCATCTTTAACATATATAACAGCCCCGTTTGGATATTTTGGTTCAATCTTTATTGCTGTATGCAATTTTGATGTAGTTGCTCCGCCAATTAATAATGGTATACTGAAGCCTGCTTTTTGCATTTCAGCTGCTACAATGCTCATCTCTTCCAATGAAGGGGTGATGAGTCCACTCAGCCCTACAATATCGGGTTTATTTTCCTGAATCGCAGCTATTATTGATTCGGCAGATACCATAACACCTAAATCTACTATTTCGTAGTTGTTGCATTGAAGAATGATTGACACAATATTTTTACCTATATCGTGTACATCTCCTTTTACAGTGGCTAACAGTATTTTTGCCACTTTTTTATTCTCTCCCGCTATAGCTTTTTCAGTCTCAATGATTGGTTGCAATATTGATACTGCTTTCTTCATTGTACGTGCAGCTTTCACTACTTGAGGAAGAAACATCTTTCCCGATCCAAAAAGCTCGCCTACTTTGTTCATTCCATTCATAAGTGGCTGATCAATTATATCAACTGCACGTGGAAATTGCTTTAAAGCTTCTTGCAAATCTTCTTCTAAGTATTCGTTTATGCCCTTCATCAAAGCATAGCTTAGTCTATTCTCCAGAGAATAGGCGCGCCACTCTGCTAGTTGCGATTGTGGTGAAGTTGCAATTGAATCGTGTGACTTTTCAGCAATCTCCATCAATCTTTCGGTTGCTTCTTCATTTCTATTGAATATAACATCTTCAACCAGTGCCTTAATATCTTTTGGTATATCTTCATAGATAATGGACTGAGTAGGATTCACAATCCCCATATCAAGTCCTGCTTCTATTGCATGATAGAGGAAAATAGAATGCATTACCTCTCGTATATAATTGTTACCTCTAAATGAAAAAGATAAATTGCTTATACCACCACTTACTTTCACGCCATCACAATTTTCTTTTATCCATGCGATACTTTTTATAAAGTCAACTGCATAGTTGTTGTGTTCAGATATTCCTGTAGCAATGGCTAATATGTTTGGGTCGAATATAATGTCTCGTTTGTCAAAGCCCGATTGGATAAGTAGGTTATAAGCCCGACCACATATTTCGATGCGACGTTCGTAGTTGTCAGCTTGTCCTTTTTCATCAAAAGCCATTACAACAACTGCAGCACCATAGTTTTTAATTAATTGTGCTTGATGTAAAAATTCTTTTTCTCCATTTTTCAGGGAAATTGAGTTGACAATACATTTTCCCTGTATACATTTGAGTCCTGCTTCAATTGTTTCCCATTTCGAAGAGTCTATCATCAAAGGAACTCGAGATACATCAGGGTCGGAGGCTAAAAAGTTGAGGAAGTTGGTCATCTCTTTTGCTCCATCAAGCAAGCCATCATCCATGTTAATATCTATTATTTGTGCACCATCTTCAACTTGTTGTTGAGCGATTGCCAAAGCTTCTTCATATTTCTCCTCGTTTATTAATCTGAGAAATCTACGAGAGCCAGCTACATTACATCGCTCTCCAATATTCACAAAGATTTTTTCGGGAGAAAAAACAAAATCTTCTAATCCAGAAAGATGTAAATAGGGACTATGTTTTGAGGAGGTAGGAGGTGCTACTCCATTTACTAATTGTGTAAACTTAGCTATGTGCTCTGGTGTTGTGCCACAGCAACCACCTACGATGTTCACCAATCCTTCTTGAATGAACTCTCGAATTTGACTAGCCATTTTCTCAGGTGTTTCGTCATACTCTCCCAATTGATTGGGAAATCCTGCATTAGGGTATGCACTTACAAAAAGAGGTGATATTCTTTTAAGCTGTTTCAAATGAGGCTTCATCTCCGATGCACCAAATGAGCAGTTAAGACCTACAGATAATAAGTTGACATGACTAATGGAAGTTAGGAAACCTTCGATAGTTTGACCAGATAATGTTCTACCTGCTTTATCAGAAAGAGTGACTGAAAGCATAATAGGGATATCCTTTCCTTTTTTTCTGAATATATTTTGCGCAGCAAATAGTCCTGCTTTGGCATTAAGCGTATCAAATACAGTTTCTAACAATATTAAATCAATTCCTCCATCCATCAGAGCTTCAATTTGCTCTTCGTAGCTTGTTCGTAAATTATCGAAAGTTACATCTCGATACATGGGCTCTTCTACACGAGGACTCATTGAGGTTGTTTTGTTGGTAGGTCCAATCGATCCTGCCACAAAACGAGGTTTATTTGGAGTTTTAGTTATGAATTCATCTGCTGCTTTTCTGGCAATTATCGCAGCTTCTATGTTCATCTCTCTTACATAGTCTTGCATTGCGTAATCCACCATGGATATAGAGTTGGAATTGAAAGTATTGGTCTCAATAATATCTGCGCCTGCTTCAAGATACTCTCGGTGAATTTGTTCTATAATCTCGGGTTGAGTTAAAGTAAGTAGATCATTGTTCCCTTTTTGCAGTTTCTCAACATTTTTGAATAAATCACCTCTGTATTGTTCTTCTGTTAATTTGTAACGTTGTATCATAGTACCCATTGCTCCATCGAGTATGAGTATGCGAGACTTTAGAATATCTTGAATTTGATGTGTCATAATAGTAATGCTTTAGATATTGTTTGCAACAACTTGCTTGGCTAATTTTCCTTTAAGGTCTAAAAACAGTCTTCTCATCCACACAACGAGCCATGCAGCTATTAGTCTTGTAACTAAAATCCACCAAATGGATACACCTAAGGCTACAAAAAGCAGATTGTCTTCCAGTACAGAGTGAGAGATTGCCAAATGATAATTCAATAAACTTCCTTCCGCTTTAGTTACTTTTCCTTCCTTCATTTGATCAATCATGAGTGCGCCTCCATAGGCTAACCCTACGATGTAACCTATAAGCCAAAGAAAAGCAGTGCTTTTAGGTAACCCAAATATTTTAAGAATTGGTTCAATTGATTTTGATAGTTTGTTAATTAAGTTGTACTCTTCTAACAATCTATATGTTACCATAAGGATTGTAACAATAGCTACAATAAGAATTGATATCCGAAGTGATGTGATACCCCAAGCTATAAAAACGTCTGATAATGAGTTTATGCTTTCGACTGTAGTTTGAAGAAAACTTGGATGTCCCATCTGTAGAGGCAGTATTAAGTTGAGTACGAAGCCAATTAAAATACTCATGAAAATACGTACACTAAACATTGCCCAAAAAGAAGTGCCTGTTTTAGCTTGAATAGCACTTTCAACGGGAAGGTTGTGTGCAACTTGGCACATCAAAGCCAAAATAGTGAGCTCACGTAAAGTAAGGTCCATGGATGTGATAATAGCTAATGGCGCATAAAGGGGCAAAAATATACTTGTTATAAATACAATTGCCGTGCTACCAGGTAACCCCAAATGTATAAATACAGGATTGAGAAATTCTGCAATATAAACTAATAGTCCGCTATAATCTAAAAGTCTAAATGCGAGAGATATGGGCAGAATTAACTTAAGAAGCCATATAGAAGTATGGGCAGATTTTTTTAGTGCAGGTGCTATTATCCTTTTGAAATAATTCATTGATAATAGGTGTTTATTTTTTGAACATTCTGTCCATATCGCGCTTGTCTTCTTGCTCTCTTAAAGAATGTCGTTTATCATATTCCTTTTTACCCTTTGCTATTGCAATATTTAGTTTTGCTAAGCCATTGTTGTTAATGAACAAACGCGTTGGGACAATGGTGAAACCAGATTGTTTAGTTAGTCGTGCGATTTTTTTTAACTCGCTTTTATTTAGCAATAACTTTCTATCGCGACGTGCATCGTGATTGTTATACGAGCCGTAAAAGTATGCTGTGATATGCATGTTTTTCACCCACAGCTCTCCTCTTTCGAATATACAATATGTATCAACTAAGATTGCTTTGCCAAGACGAATAGATTTAATTTCGGTACCTGTAAGGACAATCCCTGCAGTAAATGTTTCTATCAGTTCGTAATCGAAAGTAGCGCGTTTATTTCTAATATTTATTTGAGGCTGCTTCATCTATCTTTTTTTAATTTATTAAAAATGAAAGGATGGCTTTTATAATGGCAGGAGTTAAGAGTATGGAAGCCGTAGCAATTCCCGTAAAGCTCATTCGTGATTCTTCTTTACCAATTATATATACTCCATAACCCGTATAAACTATATAAGCAGTGTAAAAAGCGAACAACCAAAGAATAAAAAAATCTGATAAAAAAGGG